>CAJOMW010000001.1:0-939 GCA_905235695.1 uncultured Clostridia bacterium
TTTTTTACTTACGCAAATATATTTTGGGAGGCGATATATAAATGAGCAAGAATGACAGCAAATATATATCAAAAGCCGTCATACGCAGGCTTCCGAGGTATTTCAGATACCTGAGGGATCTGCTCTCAAACGATATAATGAGAATATCTTCAAAGGAGCTGTCCGAGAGAATGAACGTGACGGCGTCGCAGATAAGGCAGGACCTCAACTGCTTCGGCGGATTCGGTCAGCAGGGGTACGGCTATAACGTAAAATCCCTATATAGCGAAATATCGAAGATACTCGGAGTAGACAAGGGATACAAAGCCGTTATAATAGGCGTCGGCAACCTCGGAAAGGCGCTCATAAATACGCCTATGTTCGAAAAGCGCGGCGTAAAGCTCTCGGGGCTTTTCGACGTCGACTGCGATCTCATAGGAAAGAGCTTTGGGCAGCTCACCGTGATGAACACGGACGATATGGAGACCTTCTGCCGCGAGAACGACATAAGCATCGCCATCCTCACCCTTCCCAAAACCGAGGTGTATGACACAGCGATACGCCTTGCGTCCGCCGGTGTAAAGGGCTTCTGGAACTTCTCGAATGCGGAGCTGTCCCTCCCCGATTATCCCGACGTCATAATCGAAAACGTCCACCTTGGCGATTCACTCATGGCACTTTGCTATGAAATAGCTAACGCATAACAGTGAGGAGTTAGGAGTGAGGAGTGAGGAGTGAGGAGTTAGGAGTTAGGAGTGAGGAGTTAATGTACGAAAATCGGAGATTTTCGTTTTTAATAAATTGAATTTGTAAAGATAAAAAGGTTTACATAATATATAATTATGTAAACCACATGGCGTCGCAAAACTCATTATACCCACAAAAATAGTTGGATGACGTTATCAACTGCAATCCAAAAATATTTCTCTTTATGTGCAGGTAAATGCAATTATTAAGCGA
>CAJOMW010000001.1:958-48188 GCA_905235695.1 uncultured Clostridia bacterium
ATGAATGACGAATAATTGAATAATACAAAACAAAAAATCCTATCTTTCTACAGGACTCAAGTGTCTTGCAAAACTCATTATACCCACAAAAATAGTTGGGTGAGGTTATCAACTGCAATACTTCATGTGGAAATTTTTAGCTTTTGCAACAGTCTGACGTTTGCATATTATATAACTATGTAAACCAACTCTGAAATTTATTTAATAAAAAATCCGAAGGATTTTTTCCTTAACTCCTCACTCCTAACTCCTCACTCCTAACTCATCAAACGTCTCCCTCCAAAAACTTCACCGCTCTCTCGACCGAGTCCTTCGCATTGCCCCACGGCTCGCTGTCGTAGCGGTAGTCAAACTTTTTGCAGAACCAGGAGACGTCCTCTTTAAGCGACTGCATATAGGCGCTCTGCACTTTGTCGAGAGCTTCGATAAAGAGGGGGTACGTTTTCTTGTCGAGGCGGACCTTTGCCTTTTCGATAAAGAGCGAGGCGTGCGGCAGGCAGAAATAAGGCTGAGCGGAGAGAAGGTCTCGGAATGAGCGCTCCTTTTCCCAGAGAAGCACGGCGGTCAGCACCATTTTGGAGTATTTTTCGTCGACTCTCTCGCATATATAACAGCTCGAATTGAGCTTCTTCATCTCCGAAGCTGCCTTTTGGCTGTTGTCCTTGCCGAAGACCGACCTTTTGCAAATCGCTACCTTGTCGGAGAGCTCTCCGAGATGGCTCTCGAGCATGAGCGCAAGGCTGAGACGGTTGTTCATTTCGAGCATCTTGTCGTAGTGCCTTCGGCAGAAGCCGAGCTCGTTTGTCTTTATCCGGATGTCCGGCTCCATCATTGACGCACCCATTATGAGATCGCGCTCAGTATCCTCAAGCTCGCGCCTGAGACGGCAGAACGGGCAGCCGTCCTTCTTCTCAAACGCCTGCGTCACGGGTATTGTATATATCTTCTCTTCCATTCCGATACCTCTTTCAATGCTTTATGCATAAATAATAACATATTTTCCCGAATAAATCAACACAAATCACCGCAAAAAGGATGGTAAAATTGTCTTTTGGAACACACCCGGATAAAAAGGTGGAAATAGAGCGCCCGAACAATTTCGATATAGGGCAGATATTCGACTGCGGACAGTGCTTCCGCTTTAACAGATGCGGCGAAAACGCATACGAAGGCGTCGCATTTGACAGGTACATAAAAATAGAGCAGACCGGCGGCAGGGTTATCTTTTACGGCACGGACGAAGACGACTTTGAAGGTATATGGGCGCCGTTTTTCGACCTCGGCACCGACTACGGAGCAATAATCGACTCTTTTGGGGACGACGAGGTTCTGAGAAAAGCCGCAGATTACGCAAGCGGTATAAGAATACTGAGGCAGGACAAGTGGGAGACGCTGTGCTCCTTTATAATAAGTCAGAACAACAATATCCCGAGGATAAAGGGAATAATAGATAATATGTCAAAGCGTTTCGGAAATCTTATATGGAAAACCGATGGGCGCGAGTTTTACTCTTTTCCTACGGCAAAGAGCCTGTACGAAGCGGGGGAGGAAGAGATATTCGCCCTCAAAACGGGATTCCGTGCAAGGTACATAAACGACGCCGCAAGGACGGTTACGGAAAACCCGTTTTTCCTCACCGAGGTGTCGTCGCTCGACACGCCTTCCGCCTCCGAAAAGCTGCAGCAGATAAAGGGCGTCGGAAATAAAGTCGCCGCCTGCACTCTGCTCTTCGGATTTGCGAGAAACGACGCTTTCCCGGTCGACGTCTGGGTGAAGAGAATACTCGCAAAGTATTATCCCGACGGCGCAGGCGAAAACCTCACCGGAAAGAATGCGGGTGTTGCTCAGCAGTATCTCTTTTATTATGAGAGATGCATAAACAATGTGTTTATATGAATTATACCGAAAGGACGATATACACTTGAAAACCGAAAACAGTACAAGAGTTGCTTACAGATGCCCCTACTGCGGAGCCATCATCTCCGCCGACGTGAATATGTTCATGCTGTCGGGCGGCTTTAAAATGCCGTGTATTGAATGTCACAAATCCTCTCTGGACATGACTCTGACAAATGACAAGAAGGTGCGCCTTACCGTGCCGTGCCTTGTATGTCCGCACCCTCACCCTTACACCGTCTCGACCGAGATATTCTTCTCGAGGGACATATTTCTTCTGTCCTGCTCTTTCTCGGGACTTGATATATGCTTTATCGGGGACGAGGACAAGGTGGAGGACGAGATAGACCGCACGGAGTCGGTAATAATGGATCTGCTTGCGGACGCAAAGGACGATGAGAATGCGGAGATGCAGTCGGATATGCTGGTGGCGGATACGAATGTGGTGAGAGAGGTGCTCTTTGCGCTCGACAACCTTGCAAAGGAAGAAAAGATAAAGTGCGGAAATTGCGGAAGCCGTGCCGTAAAAGTCGTCATTGACTACGACGAGGTAAAGGTGGTCTGCAAGGTCTGCGGAAGGGAAGCGTCTGTCCCGGCGAGGACAAAGTTTGATGCAAACGATGCCATCGAGCTCGAAGAGCTGATACTCTGAGAGAAAAAGCACGGGTGCCCCGTGCCTTTCAAAATCACTTATCTGTTTAATAAATATCCGTATTTTATTAAATAAAAGTTTGGTATTTGGTGATATTATTATCTTGCGCCTACCGAGGCATATTCATGACGTAATATATTATCCCCCACACGACGGATGCGGCGGAGCCGTAGACTATTACGGGGCCGGCGATGGTGAACATCTTTGCGCCGACGCCGGTGACAAAGCCCTCGCTCTTGCTGTCTATCGCAGGCGAGCAGACGGCGTTTGCAAAGCCGGTTATCGGCACGAGCGTGCCTGCCTTTGCGTATTTTGCTATCTTGTCGTAGACGCCGATACCCGTAAGGAGGCAGGAAAGAAATATCAGACTTACGGGGATAACGCCCTTTACGTTTTCCTCGTTTACGCCAAGGCTTTTTGCAATGTCTCCGATGCCCTGCCCGATAACGCATATTATTCCGCCGACGATGAACGCAATTACGCAGTCCTTGAGAAGGGTGGAGCGGGGAGCGTGATCGTCTGCGTATTTTCTGAAATCCTTTTTATCCTTCTCGCTGTATTCTCTCTTATCCATAATAAAAATCCTTTCTTTGAGGTGTCAACTTGATATTTGCCAGTTTGATATTTTTGTATCTATTTTTACCCCTAAATCTGTTAATATACTTCTTTTCAAGGTCGAATACGGCAAAAAATGTCGTTCTGCTCGTGTTTTCCCTTGTCTTTTACGCATGGGGAAGACCGTTCTGGATGCTGCTCCTTGTCTTTACGGCGCTTCTGGACTGGAACAACGCACGCCATATCGAGAAATACCGAGGAACGCCGAAGGCAAAGCTGTTTCTTGCGCTCTCGATTATAGTTGACGTCGGAATATTCGTCGCCTTCAAGTATTCGGGATTTTTTGCGGAGAACATCAATTTCCTGTTCTCATCCGCTTTACCTGTCCCCGAGTTTGAGCTTCCGATAGGCATATCCTTCTACACCTTCCAGACGCTGACCTACGTCATAGACGTATACCGCGGAGACAGCAAGGCTCAGCCTTTGTTTTACAAGTATCTTCTGTATCTCTCCATGTATTTCCAGCTCGTCGCCGGACCTATAGTCCGCTACGGCAATGTCGCAAATGACATAGATGGGCGCAGACCGCGCTTTAACTCGATACACGCAGGTCTCCAAAGGTTTATCTGCGGACTTGCAAAGAAGGTTATCATAGCCGACACGGCAGGCGAGCTTGTACGAAAGTACATGGACGCAGATCCGTCGCAGCTTCCCGTGCTTGCGGCATGGCTCGGCAGCTTTATGTATATCATTCAGCTCTACTTCGATTTTTCCGGTTACAGCGATATGGCGATAGGGCTCGGCAGGATATTCGGCTTCAGGTTCCCCGAAAACTTCAACTATCCGTATATATCAAAGTCCGTATCCGAGTTCTGGCGAAGGTGGCACATGACGCTCGGCGGCTTCTTCAGGGATTACGTTTACATTCCGCTCGGCGGCAACAGAAAGCATGTTTTCTTCAACCTGTTTGTGGTGTGGTTCCTTACCGGCTTCTGGCACGGTGCAAGCTGGAACTTTGTAATATGGGGACTGTATAACGGGCTGTTTATTGCGCTTGAGAGGGTATTCAAGGACAAATTTGAAAAGATACCGTCCGCTTTGCGGCACATATATCTCCTGCTGGTCGTCGATATAGGCTTTGTCTTCTTCTACTTCAAAGATATGGGAAGGGCAGTGGGATATCTCGGGGCGATGTTCGGCTTCGGAAGAACCTTGGTCGATACGGATCTTGCGGTAACGTTCATGAACAACGTATTCTTTATTATACTTGCGGTCTTGCTGTGCGCCCCGGTGTCAAAGCTGCTTAAGACCGCATCCGAAAGATTTGAGGCAAAGGGAGAGGCAAGGCTCATTGCGACAGAGACGGTAAAGAACGCACTGCTTCTCGGCATACTCTTCGTATGCACCGCACTTCTCGCAGGAAACAGCTTCAGTCCGTTCCTGTACTTCCAATTTTAAAAGAGAAAGGAAAAAACGAAATGGCAAAAAAACTCGGAGGGCTTGGCAAAGGCCTTGACGCACTTTTTATAGAGACGGGCAGCGATGAAAAAACGATAGGGAATATTTCTTCGGATATAGCGAAGGTCAGGATATCGGACGTTGAGCCGGACAGGCTTCAGCCCCGTAAGAATTTCGACGAGGAATCGCTGAACACCCTTGCCGAATCCATATCGCTTCACGGCGTTCTTCAGCCGATAGTCGTGAGAAGTGCGGCGAGGGATACGGACGACGAGGAGACAAAAAAGCTGCTCGAAGGAAAGTACAGAATAGTATCGGGCGAGCGCAGGTGGCGCGCCTCAAAGATAGCAGGACTGACCGAGATACCGGTAGTCATAAAGGAGCTCACCGACAGCGAGGCGGAAGCGATAATGCTCGTCGAAAACCTCCAGAGAGAGGATCTGAACCCGGTCGAGACCGCAAGGGGACTGAAAAGGCTCGTCGACGAATACGGACTCACGCACGAAGAGACGTCTAAGATAGTCGGCATTTCACGCCCCAATCTGACAAATTCACTCCGGCTTCTCTCGCTCCCTCAGAATGTGCTCGATTTTCTCGAAAGCGGCGATATCAGCGCCGGTCATGCAAGAGCGCTTCTGCCGCTCGAAAATGAGGACAAAATAAATGAGGCACTCGACATAGTGCTCGCAAAGAACTATTCGGTGCGCGATACGGAGAGACTTGTAAAAGGGCTTCTCGGTCAGAGCGAAAAGGCTCAGGAAAAGAAGACGTTCAAGGACATAGAAAAGCAGATATATCTCGAAAAGCTCGAAGAGAAGATTTCCTCAAAGCTCGGCAGAAAAGCGGCGATAGTGGGAAACAAGGGCAAAAAGGACGGCGGACGGCTTGAGATAGAGTATTACGGAAGCGAGGATCTCGAGACGCTGCTCAGAGAAATCTGCGGTTCCGATATTTTCAGCGAAAAAAACTGAATTAGTGAGGATAATAAAAGTTAGGAGTGAGGAGTGAGGAGTGAGGAGTTGATGTAGATTTTTGCGTTGCAAAAATCCGAAAAAATTAGTTATTTATCGCATTTCTTGACGATTCCAAAATTTTTTCAGGCTGTTGCAAAAGCAAAAAATTTCCAACATGGAGTATTGCAGTTGATAACCTCATTCGAGCGGCACCCCATACGGAGCCAACCATTGGCTTCCCCTTGAGGGGAAGCTGTCAGCGTAAGCTGACTGATGAGGTGAAACAATTAAAAATTGTTAGATTTTTCCCTTAATTGCGAATTGCGCATTGCGAATTGCGCATTAAAAAAATCCAAAGGATTTTTTGTACCTTAACTCCTCACTCCTAACTCCTAACTCCTAACTTCTAACTCCTCACTCCTAACTGAATTTTTGGGTGGTATTATGAGCATAAACACGATAGAACTTATAGTATGGTCACTTTTTGCGGCGATAACGGTTGCGGTGCTGTATGCGTTTTTCATGCAGAAATCCGTGTCGGGTCTTGCTAAAAAGCTGATAGACAGCTCGGCTTTGTCAAAAGACTGCGCAAAGACGCTGAGCGAACTCGGATACAAGGACGGTATAGCCTCGAAGGTCACCGCATTTTTTGCCGCCGGCGGCTCGTATCTCGCGCGCTGTATAGTAAAGGTCGGCAGAAACGATAAAAACGATAAAAACACGGGCGAAAGTGATTTGCTCTTTGTAAAAAAAGAGCCGCTGAAGTACTATATCCCCGAAGAAAAAGTCGACAAAGTATTCAATAAGCATCTGAACGACAAGATGTCGCCTAAATACCTCATCCTGTCCATCGCCGTGCTTCTCATCCTTGCGCTTGTCGCAGGAACGGTTATAAATTTCCTCATGTCTACCGCGTCAAACGCATTCAGCGGAATAGGAAACGCCCCCGTCGGCACGGCATCCGAGAGCGATTCACTGCTCGACGAGCAGGAAAAGCTCACAGAAGAAGAGGAGACAGCAAAGGAAGCGGAAGCCGAAGGCGCAGAAGAATCGGAAGGCGAAAGCGCAGAAAAGCCTGACGAAAATACGGATGAAAATTCGCCCGGCGGCGCACAGGAGACGACCGCAAATGAAGAGACAGGCGACAGCTCCGCAGAAACCGACGCCGCTCAGTAAACCGAAACCAAATACTCTCTGTAAAGGAAGGAAAACATCATGCCAAACGCCGCAAGAAGAAAAACAAGAAGAAAAGTCAATCCGTTTGCGCTCGTTATACTCGTTGCGCTCATTCTCATTGCCATAGCCGGAATAATCGCATACTCGGTCGGGTACAGATATATAAGCGACTCGGGTGTAAAGTTTTCGGGAACGGTCAAAAACGGTCAGCCGGTGAGCGGAACGGTAAAATACGCCGACGGCACCTCCGGAAAGCTCAAAAAGGACGCCGATTCCCCTTACGGAACTATTGTCTACAATACCGGCGACGTTTACGAGGGTGCGATAAGTGGTATTCTTCGCAGCGGCAAGGGCAAGATAACGTATAAGGAGAGCGGCGCTGTGTACGAGGGAGATTTTCTTGATGATAAGCTCACCGGAAACGCCTCCGTAACCTCCGACGACGGCTACTCTTACGTAGGAAGCGTCGTGGACGGCAAAAAAGACGGCGTCGGAAAATTCGTTTTTCCCGACGGCTCATACTACTACGGCGAGTGGTCAAATGACAAGAAAAACGGCAAGGGCGAATACCACTATGCGAGCGGTGCGGTGTATTACGGCACTTACGTAGACGATAAGAGAAGCGGCAGCGAGATAGTGACTGTCCAGCTTGAGAACGGAATGCTTTATACCGGAAAGTGCAGACAGACCTTTGCGAATGGCGACGAGTACGTGGGAGATTTTGTAAACGACCGCAGAACCGGCAAGGGAACGTATAAGTTTGCGACGGGCGACGTGTACGAGGGAGACTTCGTGGACGGAGTGATGAACGGCTACGGAACTTACAGATTCGGCGCCGGCGGAACGCCCTATACAGGTTACTTTGAAAACGGTCAGATAAAGGAGAGCGATAGCACGCTTCCCGAAACCGCCGCAGACGAAAATACCGGAGAGAACAATGGCTGACGGTGAAAAGTGTCTGCTGGAAGGGATAATATCCGTAAAAGCGGCGGTATCGTCCGGAAAGCGAAAGATAGAAAAAGTATACGTTGATGCGGAAAAGAAGAGCAAGCGTGACCGCAAGATAATACAGCTGCTCTCGTTTCTGAAGGAGACGGGAACGCCGTTTGAGGTGTCGGCGCGGGAGAATATCGACGAGATAGCTTCGGCTTATCCCGATTTCGGTCACTCTCACGGCGGAGTTATAGCAATAGCGTCTGAGCGTGTATTCGATGACCTTGAAGGAATGCTTAGGAGCGCAAAAGACGGGGAATACATAGTTTTCCTCGACGGCGTTGAGGACCCGTACAACTTCGGCTATTCGATAAGGACGCTGTTCGCCTTTGGCGTGCGGAATTTTATAGTCCCCTATCGCAACTGGATGAGCTCGGCAAACGTAGTTGCACGCTCGTCCGCCGGTGCGAGCGAGATGTGCGGCATTGCCGCCGCTCTCGAAGACGACAGGGAGACGGCTCGGCTGATAAAGGATAGCGGACTTGACATAGTATGCTCGGCGGTGGCGGCAAACTCGGTGTCGGTGTATGACTTTAAGAGCGACAGGCCGTATGTTCTGATAATAGGCGGCGAAAAGCGGGGAATATCAAGGGACTTTATGGACGAAGCGGACAAGATCGTCCACATACCGTACAGAAACGATGATGCGAGGTACTCTCTGCCGACCGCATCGGTGTGTGCGGTGTACGGAGCGGTTTTGGCGAAAAATCCGAAGGATTTTTCGCAGTGAAGAATGAAGAGAGAAGAGAGCATAGAAAATGTACAAAAAACAGTGGTTTTTTTTGAGAGATAAGATTGAGCGGACGGAAAGCGTCCGCTTTTGTATGCTTTTATATGAAAATTTATAATTATTTTATTAAATCCGCCATTTTTTGTAGACAAAGCGGATTTTTTATGATATAATGATATGTGTAAAGTCATAAATTTACTTCCTGTGGAGGAAACTTTATATGAAAAGACCGCTCGGCGAATATTTTACAATTTGTTTTACACTTTTTAGAGGCTTATTTAAGAAGGTGCGCTTCACTAAATGTGGAAGGCTCCTGAGAGTCCATAAGAGGGTGCGCATCTTAAAGCACAACTGCGATATAAACGTAGGAAACAAGGTGCAGATATACCGCGACGTAAAGCTGAGCGGCGCAAACGGCAAGAGAGCGGTCATGGACATAGGCAGCGGAGTTGCTATCGGCGACAGGACCGAAATACACGCCGGCGAGCGTGTGACGATAGGCGACGGAACGCTTATTTCATGGGACTGCTGTATAATGGACAGGGATTACCACAAGCTCATGAGCGAGACCGAGGCAACCGGTCCCGTGACGATAGGCAAGCACGTATGGATAGGCTGTAATTCGCTCATACTCAAGGGCGTTACGATAGGGGACGGCGCTGTAATCGCGGCAGGCTCAGTGGTCACAAAAGACGTTCCCGAAAAGGCAGTAGTCGGAGGAAACCCCGCAAAGATAATCAAAGAGGATGTATACTGGAATGAATAAGGACGCTTCAAAGACAAAGACCATTGCTACCTCCGTCAGCTACGTGACGGTAATAATGATACTTTCAAGGATGCTTGCTTTTGTATCCAATCAGATAGCTCTTACCACCTACGGTACCGGCGGATATATGGATATATACTCCTATGTCACGACAATTCCGAACACCATATTCAATGTATTCGGAACGGCGCTCGGTACGGTGGTAATACCGATATACGCAGGACACCTTGCAAAGGGCGAGGATAAGGAGGCCGCACGCTTCGCAAACAATATAATAACCATATCGACGGCGTTTACGGCGGTTCTGGTGCTTATAGGCATAGGGCTTTCTCCGCTGCTTCCGCTGCTCACCTCTTTTAATTCCGGCGAAGAGTACTCCTTTGCCGTCAAGGCGCTTATGGCAATGATGCCGATAATGATATTTTACGGGCTGAACTACATATTCCAGGGAATTCTGCAGTCGAGGGGAAAATACGGCTGGCCGGCGTTTGTGAGCGTTCCGAGCAGCCTTGTGGTAATAATATACGTCTTTACACTCGGCGACAAATACGGAGTTGCCGGTCTTCTTGCGGCGACGTTTATAGGTCTCTCGCTTCAGGCGCTCATACTGATACCTCCGGCTATTGCCTCGGGCTTCAGATACAGACCGTCGTTTGAGATAAAAAACGAGGACCTTATAACGGCGTACAAAATGACGCTCCCGATAATACTCGGCGTCTCCGCATACCAGTTCAATATGTTTTTCAACGCACAGATGATAGCGAATTTCGACGGCATGGTCTCGCTGACAAACACCGTTCAGCACATGGTCGTTTACATGGTGCTCGCATTCGTTTATTCGGTGACGGCAGTCGTGTATCCGCGTCTTTCCGCAAGCGTGTCGAAAGGGAACATGGACGAATACAAGCAGACAATTTCGGTCGTTCTCAAGGCAATGACGGCGCTGCTCTTGCCGGTGACCTTCGGCTTTATCGCAGTCAGAAGGCCGCTCCTTCAGCTCGTGCTCAACTGGGGAGAGATAACCGATACGGACATAAACAGGGCGGTGATACTTCTCGTCATTTATTCTGTAAGCATAATAGGCGTTGGACTTAAAGAAGTGATTGACCGGGCGTTCTATGCGATAAAGAGCACGATTATTCCCGCTGTAAACGGCGTTGTTATAATGGTGGTAAACGTAGTCCTCGGAATCGTGCTTATAAACTTTTTCGGCGCATACGGAATCCCGGCGGCATACTCCGCGGCGGCTATAATCGGACTTATAGTTCAGCTCATATTGCTGAAAAAGAAGATAGGGACGTTCTGTCCGGGGCTCGGAGCGGATTTCATAAAGTGTTTGATATCATCAATAGCCATGGCGGCGGCGGCAACGGCGGCGGAATACGGAATGGACATGCTTTTGAAGAGCGACGGGGTTGCAATGAGAATAATAAAGCTCGGCGTTCCGGTTGCTATAGGCGTTATCGTTTACGCAATTCTTGTTATTATTCTTAAAGTAAGTGTGGTAAGTCCTGTAATAGATAAAGTAAAGAGTATCTTAAAAAAGTAAGATAAAAGGTAGGATAGAGTTTTGAAGAAATTTCTCAGAGCCGTAGGATATATCCTATATTATTTCATCGCGCGGCATCTTCCGTGTTCGGGACTGCCGTACAGTCTCGGAGCAAAGGGCTTTCGGGGATTTTGCGCAAGACTTATGCTCGACAAGTGCGGAAAGAACGTCAATATCGAACACGACGCATTTTTTGCGTCGGGCAAGGGCATTGAGATAGGAAACAATTCCGGAATAGGGCTTAATTGCAGAGTTGCGGGACCTCTCAGTATAGGGGACGACGTAATGATGGCGCCGAACGTCACGATAGTGACGCAGAACCATGAGGTTTCGGATCTGTCTGTGCCCATGCGCCTCCAGACAGCACCCAAAAAGAAAGTGACGATAGGCAATGACGTGTGGATAGGCACGAACGTCGTCATAATGCCGGGAATAAATATAGGCAGCGGCGTCATAATCGGCGCAGGAGCCGTCGTGACAAAAGACATTCCTGACTATGCGATAGTCGGGGGCGTACCCGCAAGGATAATAAAGTTCAGAAACCAAAATAACGACTGAAATGAGGTCTTGATTTGAGAATACTGTATCTTATCAACCACGCCGGAAAGGCAGGTACGGAAAAGTATATATACAACCTCGTCAAGAGGTTTAACGGAACGGAAACAGAGTGCTTTTTCGCCTTTAACGAGGGCGGGCTTCTCTACGAGCAGATGGATGACATGGGCGTTCCGTGCTTCCAGATAGACATGAAGAACCCGTTTGACCTGAAGGCGGCGAAAAGACTTGCGGGTATATGCCGCTCAAACAAAATAGATATAATCCACTCGCACTACCCGAGGGAAAATTACATCGCCGTCCTCTCCCGTCTGTTTTACCGTAAGACAAAGGCGATATATACCTGCCACCTGACACTGAAAACGGGATTTTCATGGTGGGTGACGAATCACCTGATAACTCCGCACAACGCAAAGATAATAGCCGTCTGCAACAACGCAAAGGAGCTTCTCGTCTCAAACGGCGTCAGCCCGAGGAAGATAGACGTCATATTCAACGGAATACCAGACTCCGACGGTCCGTATCCTAAGTCGACCATAAGGAGCGAGCTTGGAATACCGGACGACGCCTTCGTCATATCTATCCTCGCAAGGTATCACATGTCAAAAGGCCTCGATTTTCTCGTCGATAGCATAGCCGAGCTTGACAAGATGATAAAGCGCAAGTACGTTCTTCTCATAGCAGGTGACGGAGAGTACTTTGAGGATATAAAGGCACAGATAAAGAGGCTCGGGCTTGAGGATAAAGTATTACAGCTCGGGTTCAGGAGCGACACTGAAAACATCCTCCTTGGCTCGGACGTATACGTCAATTCTTCGAAGTGTTACGAAGCTCTCAGCTTTGCGATACTCGAGGCAATGGCAAAGAGCCTTCCGCTCGTGGTTACAAATGCCGGAGGAAATCCCGACATAGTAAACGAAAAGACCGACTGCGGATTTATCGTAGAATACGGCGACCGGGAGGCGTTTGCAAAGGCACTCTGCACACTCAGCGAGGACGAAGAGCTGAGGATGAGGTTTGCCGCGAACGCAAAGAAGGCGACAAAGGAGATATTCAACCTCGAAAACGTACTTCTTGAGACGCTCGAAGAATATAAGAGCGTAGTAGGCGAATAATAATAACGGGTACACAAAATCCAAATAAATCACTTTTAAGGAGAAAAGACAATGTTAAAGAACGGAAAACTCTTCGGAAAGATCAACGTTATTGATTTTCTGGTCATAATTGTAATAGTCATTGCGATAGCGGCGGCACTGGTATTTTTCCTGATGCCGAGAAACCAGGGCGACACGCTAATAATGAAGTACCGCATTGAGGAAGTCGACACATTTGTCGCTTCAAAGGTACACGTAGACGACGAGCTTTACGACGACACCTTCTCGATAGATCTCGGATATGTAACGGACGTGGAAATAGACGACTCCATATCCTACGTTGCTGCCGAGGACGGCATATACAAGATTGGCTCCAAAGACGGCTACTACTCGATGGTAATAACAGGTGAGGTACAAGGTAAAAAGACTAACCTCGGCGCAGAGATAGGCGGAAAAAAGTACGGCGTAGGTCACTCATTCGTGCTGAGAGCCGGAGACGCTAAGCTGTATCTGAGAGTTTACGACATACAGGTAAAGACGGACGACGGCGACACCGACAAGACGAGCGATGGCAGCGAAGCGGTTCTCACCGACGCAAATATAACCTTGTATACAGCGGAAATCGAGGACTTTATAGCAGACAATGTTTCGGAAGGCGATGCGGTCAAAAAGGTCGGCAGAAAAGCGGTACTCGGAAATATAATCTCTGTTGAGAAGGGCGAGGCAAAGGCATTTGCGGAGACAGCTGAGGGGCTTGTGCCATCCGCAAAGGAGGGCTTTAGCTCACTTAAGATAAATTGCAGCGTAAAGGGCGAGCTGTCAGACGACGGCATCACGATAGACGGAAACCTTTACAGCGTTGGCGAAGAGGTCGACATACTTGCAGGAAGCTCGAGGATAACCGTCCTCGTATACTCAATAGACTGATAAAAGAGGATTTGCGGAATAATGGTAGAGAGCAGTAAGTTATGCTCATTTATAAAGGCAGTATTCAGAGCGCTTTTTGACAGCCGGATATATAAATTTCTCTACTCGATCGTAGCTTTCTTTGCTGATTCCTTTGCGGCAAGCAAAACGAGAAAGGTGCTGACGGGAGGCTTTGCCTATATAGAGGACTATGCGGACACGTCCGCGTTTTACACGGCTCTTTCAAGGGTGTGGAACGCCGTCATTGGATTTTTCGTAAAGGTGACGGAGGGCGTCGGCAAGGGCGCTGATACGAGCTTTTTCAATAAGCTTTTTGTAAAAACGGCGAGGGGTACGTTCAGTGAGCGGTACGTGCACATAGTCTCGCTGGTGAGCGTGTTTATATTTATAATACCTCACGATTTCTGGTCGAACACGTTTGGTACACTGTTTGCGGCGGTGCTGTTTATACTGTACGTCATGGCGCTCTCGTCGTGCAAAGAGGAAACAAGACCGGGAAAAAACATCAAATATATATGGCTGTGCACGATAGTTTTTGCGTTCTCGCTTCTGGTGAGCACATTCCTGAGCTATGACGTTATGGACAGCATCAGGGTACTGCTGTTCTTCATAACGTCGTATATGCTGTGCTTTGTTATATATGCGTCTGTAAAGGACATTGGCGGACTGAATATAATAACCGGCTTTATGTACGGCGCTCTGATGCTCACATCGCTCTTAGCTCTTTTGCAGAGAGTGATGGGAGTTGAGGCGGACGCCTCTCTCACGGACCTTGCTTTAAATGAGGATATGCCCGGCAGAGTTTTCTCCACCATGGGAAATCCCAATAACTTTGCCGAATTTTTAGTGCTGTTCATGCCGTTTGCACTTGTCTTTGCGCTCAATCAAAAGGATAAGTCAAAGAGGACAGGGCTGCTTTTCGGAATGCTTGTTCCGCTTGCGGCGATCCTGCTGACGTATTCGCGCTCGGGCTGGATAGCTCTTGCAATAGCGGCGGTCGTTTTTGTGGCTATGTACGACAAGCGTCTGATACCCGTGTTTGTACTTCTCATAATAGTCGCAATACCGTTTATACCGGAAAACATTCTGAACCGCATATTGACCATAGGAAACCTCGAAGACACTTCGAGCTCGTACAGAGTTGATATATGGACGGGCTGTCTTAAAATGCTTAAAGACTACTGGTTTACCGGAGTCGGACTCGGAACGGGAGGCTTTGCCGAGATATACCCGGGATATGCTGTCGGCGAGAGCGGAGTGGCTCCCCATTCGCACATGCACTTTATGGAGATGCTTATAGAGCTCGGCGCACTCGGATTCATAAGCTATATCTGCATGACGTTCACGCTTATAAAGCGCTCGCTTCTCGGGGCGGCAAAGGGCGTTCCGAAAGAAATAAGAAACGTTGCAATAGCGTCTGCGTCCTCAATGACGGGCATTGTGCTCATCGGATGCTTTGAGTACTGCTGGTTTTATCCGAGAGTCATGTTTGCGTTCTTCATCTGTGCGGGCGTCGGAATGGCGGCGGCAAAGATGAGCAGAAAGTATATTTCAGAATAAGATATGTGCCGTGCGCTATCCTATGGGTACCGCACGGCAAAGGCATATAAAAAGGGAATGATGAAATGAAGGTTTTGCACCTTATAAGCGGAGGAGACACCGGCGGAGCCAAAACTCACGTCTTCGCACTGCTGAGTAAGCTCAAGGACATGGCGGACGTGAAAATTGTCTGCTTTATGAAGGGCGTATTCTGGGACGAGCTTCAGGATATCGGCGTTGAGTGCGAGCTGTTAGAGCAGAGGAGCAGATTCGATATGTCGGTCGTAGACAGACTGACTGAGATATGCAATGAGGGCATTGACATTGTACACTGCCACGGAGCAAGGGCTAATTTTATCGCCGCATCCCTGCGCCGCCGCGTAAACATCCCCATGATAACCACCATTCACAGCGATTATCTCCTCGATTTCGACGGCTTTTACAGAAAGCTGGTATATACCACCCTCAACGTCTTTGCCCTCAAAAAGTTCAGATATTACATTGCCGTCTCCTCGAGCTTTAAGGATATGCTCATATCAAGGGGCTTCAGACCGAACTCCGTCTACACCGTCTACAACGGCATGGACTATTCAACCGAGATGAATTACGTATCAAAAGAGGAGTTTGCAAAAAGGATAGGTATAGAGTACGACGAAAACTGCACTTATGTCGGACTTATAGGAAGGCACGACTACGTAAAGGGACACGACGTGTTCATCAAGGCGATAAAGCCGACGGTCGAGAAGTGCCCGAACGTAAGGTTTGTCATAGCGGGAGACGGCGAGAACCGCCATGCGCTCGAAGAACTGGCAGAGAGCGAGGGTATTGCCGACAAGCTCGTCTTTGCCGGATTTGTAAAGGACATATACAGCTTTATAAACTTTATAGATATCAATACATTGACCTCGAGAAGCGAGAGCTTCCCGTACGTCCTCATGGAGGGCGCACGAATGTCAAAGCCCACCGTCTGCTCAAGGGTAGGGGGAATACCCGACTTTGTAAAGGACGGCGAGACGGGACTGTTGTTTGAGAGTGAAGACAGCGCACAGCTTTCCGAAAAGCTCGTTGAGCTGATACGCGATAAGGAGCTTGCCGCAAAATACGGCTCTGCACTGAAAGCTCTTGCCGTCGAAAAGTTCTCCGATACTGCGCTTGCAAAAAAGCACATGGAAATATACAGCGCAGTGCTTCGCGATTTTAACGACAAAAAGAGATATGACGTCGTTATGTCCGGCTACTACGGCTTTAAGAACAGCGGCGACGACGCACTGCTCTTTGCGATAACGGAGAGCCTTGAAAAGTACATACCCGGCGTGCGTATCTGTGTTCTCTCGGCAAGGGCTAAGCAGACGAGAAAGACGTACAGAGTAGACTGTGAGGGAAGATTCAATATCTTTTCCGTAAGGCGCACAATGAAGAGGTCAAAAATGCTAATCAGCGGAGGCGGAAGCCTGATACAGGACGCAACAAGCTCAAAGTCGCTCTTGTATTACACCTATATCATGCGCCTTGCAAAGAAGAAAGGACTGAAGCTGTACGTTTACGCAAACGGTATAGGTCCGATAAAGCCGAAAAACGTAAGGAGAGCGGCAAAGGCGCTGAGCGGTGCGGATATGATAACCCTGCGCGACCCCGCGTCGCTCGAAGAGGTAAGAAGCATGGGAATAGACCTCGGACACGTAAAGCTGACCGCCGATCCCGCAATAATCCTCGAGCCGTCGTCGAATGTTACTCTGAGAAATATACTCGAGAGGGAAAACGTGCCGCTTGGCAGGAAGTACCTCGGCATATCCGTGAGAGACTGGGACGGAAGCGACGAACACTTCTGTGAAAAGGCGGCAAAGGTAATAGGCGGCGCACAAAAAAAGTACGGACTTGTTCCGCTCTTTATACCGATGAAGTTACCGAGCGACCTTGCAATATCCGAAATGCTGGCAAAAGAGGTCGGAGAGGGCGCCTGCGTCATAAGAAGCGCCTGCTCGGTGCGAGAAGTCATAGGACTTGTCGGACTGTGCGAAGCGGTTATCGGAATGAGACTTCACACGCTTATATATGCGGCAGGAAGATGCGTTTCGGTAATAGGTCTGACGTATGACGTGAAGATTTCGGGCTTCCTCGACTATATAGGGCAGAAGAGATACGTCGACGTAAAGGACATTGACGAAGAAAAGCTGATGGAATACGTCGATGAGATAATGAGCAAAAGAGAGGAAACAGCAAGGGAGCTTTCGGAAAAGAGAGAGGAGCTTTACGACAGCGCTCTCGAAAACGCAAGGATAGCGGCGGAGCTTCTTTCGGAGGGCGAACAATGACAGTTCAGAAAAAAGCCTATGCAAAGATAAATCTTACCCTTGAGCTGCTCGGCACGCGCCGTGCCGACGGATATCACGATATACTGTCCATAATGCATAAGGTGCCTCTGTTCGACGAGGTGACTGTCGAAGCAAAAAGGGGCGGAAGCGGTATAGCTCTTACCTGCGACAGGGACGTTTGCAGACCTGAGGATAACCTCGCTTACCGTGCGGCAAAGGCGTATCTGGAAAAGTATAAGGAAAACGGCGGTGAAGACGTCGGGATATATATCGACTTGAAAAAGAACATACCGTCAAAGGCAGGGCTTGCCGGAGGAAGCTCGGATGCGGCTGCCGTGCTTGATGCGCTGTCGGAGGCAATAGGCAACGCAGATGACGCAGAGATAGAAAAAATTGCCTCGGACATTGGCAGCGACGTGCCGTTCTGCCTTGAAAAGCATAAATGCGCTCTTTGCAGCGGCAGGGGAGAAATAACACAGGAAATAAAGCCGCTCAGCGGCGTTTACGCAGTTATTATATTTCCGAGTATAGATATGCCGACGGGCTCTGTCTATTCGGAATACGACAAAACACACGGCGACGACTATTCAAAGAATGCGAGCATAAAAATGGCGGAAAAGCTGAACGCAGGCGAGAGTGCGGAAAGCGTACTCGGGCTTATGTGCAACGATTTTTCACCTATATGCGAGAAAAAGAGCGCTCTTATAGCAGAGGCAAGAAAAGAGCTTGAAGACGGCGGCGCGTATTCGCAGATGTCCGGAAGCGGTTCGGCGGTTTTCGGAATTTTCACAAGTGAAAGCGAATATCTTAGCTTTTCGGAGCGGAAAAAGAACGGAAACAATCAGTATTTTTATCTTGGAGCAATATAGATAAATTAAAAAATAAAGCGATAAGCATTTGGAGCTATCGACATAGCTTACATATAGCCCCGTTTAGGGCTATAGAGGCACGACAGCCGCTGCTTTGAACCCCCGTCCCCCTTAAATCCTCAAAAAATCCCACACGGTCAAGAAATATTCCCCAAAAAATTTCATATCATATAAAAAAGAAATTTTTATATGGGAGAACATACACATGACCGGGAATACGAGAAACGTTTTTACAAAGAATATAAAGAAGCACATAGAGTACAAAGGGACTCCTGTCCTTTCGGTCAATCTTAAGTACCCGGAGTTTGAGGAGCTCTCCGAGACAAAGGCGGAGCGAGCCTTCATTTCAAAGATGAATAAGTTTTACGCCGAGAGCGCAAGACGATATCTTGACGTTCTCTCAAAGAGCTACGTCAAAAATGCCTCAAAAATCTTTGAGAAGAACGGAAACACGGAAACCTCCTGCGTTATGAATTATAACGTAGCCTACTCGGACGACGATATCGTCTCGGTCTTTGTCGATATATCCGGCTTTGACGGAAACGCCGTAAAGACGAGCCGCTTTCCTCAGCTCTGGTCAAGGGAAAAGTCAGCTATCCTCCCTGCGTCCTACGTCATGGATACCTCTTCAAAATCCAAGACCTATCTGAAAGAGCTGATAACCGAAATAGCCGATAAAAACGCCGCAAGACGCGACTTTTCGTACTACGACAACTATAGATCCATAATAAAAAGAAAATTTGACGTCTCCAATTTTTATATAGTTCCAAACGGCGTCGCCTTCTTCTACGATAACGGACTCCTCAGCGCATCTATGGGCGACGTATGCGTCTTTGTCCTGCCGTCTCAGAGGATAGACGGATTGCTTAAAATCACGCTGTAACCTTACAAAATGTATAAAATGTTAAATGTTTATCAAATTTTCTTTTTTCTATTGAAAAATGCCTTGATGCATGATATAATCAATAAAATTGTATGGAGTTTGACGATATTTACAGCAAACGGAAACGTGAATTTTGTATATTATGCAACGCAAAGCTGATTGCTGTTGAAATGATGCGCAAAGTAGGAAAATAAAGACTATTTTATATGAAAGGAATGACGAAAGTATGGCTCTTGAAATGATTGACTCGATAAGAGCGGCTGAAAAGGCGGCGGCCGACATACGAAGGGCTGCGACCGAAGAGGCAAAGAGCATAGTTTCGGATGCGTCGGAGAAGGCTAAGGCCGACTTTGAAAAGGCGGAGAAGGACGCTTACGAAAAGGCGTCGGCACTGCTTGCGGATGCGTCGGAGCAGATAAACGTGCTGACCGAGACGCAGAACAAGAGGTTTTACGAACATTCCGCAAAGATAGAGCAGGAGGCTAAGGAACGGATTCCAAAGGCCGCCGATTATATCCTGAAGGAGCTTTTGAAGATATGATCGCAAAGATGAAAAAACTCACGCTGGCGTGCGTGAGAAGTGATGCGGACACTCTCTCAAAAGAGCTTGTATGGCTTGAGGCGGTCGAGACGTCGGAGCTTGATAAGGATAACCTTCCGGAAGGGCTTACGGAGTTCGACAACGCTTCCGAGCTGTATAAGAAGGAGCAGGAGCTGTCTTTGCTGAAGGATGCGATAGATACCCTCTCTCCATACGGCAAAAGCAAGACCAAGCCTTGGGAGCACGTCTACTCAAAGGACGAGTTCGAGGCTCTGTCGGATACGTATGGCAAGGCTTTGGCGCTTGCGGAGGAAACGTCTTCTCTGACGAGGGAAATAGCTTCTATTGCTTCGTCTGTAAACAGAATAGACTCGGATATAGCGTCTCTCAGTCCGTTCGTGAACTTTGACGAGCCTATAAGCCTTGAATCCACGAGGAGCACCGCCATAATCAAGGGAACGTTCCCGAAAACGGCAAAGCTCGATGCGATAAGAGGAGCTCTTGACGAGAAGGGCTTCGACTTTGAGATAGGCGAGCTGTCACAGACAGGCGACTACATTTACGTTTATGCGGTAGTCCTGAAGGAACAGGCGGATGAGTTTTCGTCCGCAATGGGAGCCGAGGGCTTTTCGAGAATAATAATTTCGGGCTTTGACAAGAGCGCACGCGAAGAGATAGCGCTTCTCAACCAAAAGAAGGACGAGCTTTTGAAAGAGACCGAGAGAAAAAAGGAAAAGTATGCGGATCTCGCAAAAGACCGCGGAAAGATAGAGGCGGCTTACGACTGGCTGTCGTCGAGAATAGAAATAGAGCACGTAAAGCAAAAGCTGTATTCGACCGAGAGTGCGTGCGTCCTAACGGGCTGGGTGCCGGAGTCTAAAATCCCGATTTTAGAAAAAAAGCTCGGCGAATTTGAGTGCTGCTACGAGTTTGAGGATCCGTCTGACGACGAAAAAGTGCCCGTAAAGCTCGTCAACAAGAAGCTTGTGACTCCTTTTGAGTCGGTGCTCGGACTTTATTCGTATCCGGATTACAGGGGAATAGATCCGACGTTCGTAATGTCGATATTCTACTTCATCATATTCGGACTGATAATGCAGGACGTGCTGTACGGAGCGCTGCTGTGCTTTGGATGCGCCGCACTTATAAAGATACTGCATACCAAAAAAGGCACTTCGATGTACAAGCTTCTCCGCACGTTCTCAATATGCGGAGTGTCCACCATGATATTCGGATTCCTCTTCGGAGGATATTTCGGAGACCTTCCGTCGGCGATAGCGACGAATATGTTCGGAGTAACGGATTTTCCGGATCTCGCAATAGTGTTCAACCCCGTGGAGAACCCCATGCCGTATCTGGTAATATCACTTGCGCTCGGAGCGGTACATCTCATAGCAGGTATGCTGATGAAGGCGTATATGCTGATAAGGGAAGGCAAGGTACTGGACGCAATTTTTGATATAGGACTTTGGCTTGTGCTGTTTGCCGGGATCGGATTGCTCTTTGTGGTGCCCGATGTCGGAAAATGGGTGGCGATCGCCGGAGCGGCAGGGCTTATACTGACGCAGGGCAGGGCGGAAAAGAATATAATAATGAAGCTTCTGAAAGGTATCATGAGCCTTTACGACATAGTAAGCTATATATCGGACCTTCTGTCCTATTCGAGAATAATGGCGCTCGGGCTTTCCGGCGCGATAATAGCGCAGGTCGTAAATATCATAGGTACCCTCGGCGGACCGACGGTAGTCGGCTTTATCGTCCTTATCCTTGCAATGGTGCTCGGACACGCACTTAACCTTGCGCTGAATCTGCTCGGCGCATTCGTTCATACCGCAAGACTGCAGTATATCGAATTTTTCAACAAGTTTTATATTGACGGCGGAGATGAATTCAAGCCGTCCAAGATAAAAACAAAATACACAGAAATCATTGAGGAGGCAAAATAACAATGTTTTTGGAACAGCTTTTCACAGGAACGAATCTTGCAATTTTAGGCGCGGCTCTTGCCGCAATATTTGCGGGCATGGGCTCGAGTAAGGGCGTAGGCATCGCAGGCGAGGCGGCTTCGGGCGTCATCACCGAGGATCCTTCAAAATTCGGTAAGGCACTTGTGCTCCAGGCACTCCCCGGAACGCAGGGTATATACGGACTTATCGTTGCGTTCATGGTTATCACCAAGATAGATCTTCTCAGCGGAAGTCCTCTGAACCTCACCGTTGAACAGGGACTGTACCTTCTCGTTGCGTGCCTTCCCATAGCCATAGTCGGCTTCTACTCCGGCATCAAGCAGGGAAGAGTTGCAGCAAGCGGAATGAACATACTCGCAAAGCGCCCCGACGATTTCGCAAAGGGCATAATCGCCGCAGCACTCGTTGAGACCTACGCTATATTTGCGGTACTCGTATCGCTTCTTCTCATCATCTTCATACAGTTTTAATGAACCGTCACTGATATAAGTGACGAGACCGAGAGGAGATGAAGAGTTTGGCAACCCAAAAGGGACTTGATAAAATCATATCAAAAATAACGGCGGAAGCTGAGTCGTTTGCCGCTTCCGAGCGGGAGAAAGCAAGGAAAGAGGCAAGCGAGATACTTGCAGACGGCGAGAAAAAGTCCGCTGAAAAGTCCGGAGAGATACTCGCAAAGGCAGAGGCGAAGGCATCGTCTCTCATTGAGAACGCAAAGAGCAGCGCCGGAATGCGTGAGAGAAACAGTATGCTCTCTCTTAAAGTCGACATCATGGAAAAGGCGTTTGAAGAGGCGGAGAAAAAGCTCTCCCGGCTCGATGACAGCGACTATATAAAGGCGATGTCTGCAGTGCTCTCAGACGCAGTAAACTCAACGCTTTCGGACGGAAGCACGGCAAAGCTGTGTGTCGGAAAACGCGATGCCGAACGTGCGGAAAAGATTATCGAAGCGGCTTTGCCCCTTATAACAAAGTCCGTAAAAATAGAAAAAGGCACCGACAGCGAAGATATTTCATCGGGCTTTATTCTCAAATGCACCGACGAAAACGGAAAGGGCGGCATTGAGATAAACTGCTCTGCAAAGGCAATAATAGATTCCGGTAAAAGTGCGCTTGAGAAAAAGGTGCTCGAGATACTTTTCGGCGAAAATTAGGAGGAGAGGGCATTGAAGAAGAGAGAAATCAATGACTTGCGCTTCCTGTACCTTTCAACAAGGCTTACCGCCATTGAAAATTCGCTCATAAAGGGCGAAAAGCTGACACGCCTTTCCGACGCGAGAGATTACGACGAGGCGTTTTCATACGTTCTCGAGTACTACGGCCTATCAAAAGAGCAGAGTACGGATCTTTCGTACGAGGAAGTGCTGTCGTCTGAGCTTTCAAAGGCGTATGACCTTGCTGCTGAGCTGATAGACGCGACGATAGACACCGACAATAAACCGCATGAGGTGCTTTATCCGCTCAGATTCGTATACGACTGTCAGAATCTCAAATCCGCAATAAAATGCAGCTTGCTCGATAGGAGCGCAAAAGGTATGCTCTACGATACGGGAACGGTCGGCGCAGACGAGGTGGAAAGCCTCGTCCGTGAGAGAGACTTTAATAAATTCCCAGAAAATCTTGCAAAGCAGGCGCCTGTCGCCATCGAGCAGCTTTCGGCAACGGCGGATCCGCAGGAGGTCGATCTTCTGCTTGACCGCGCAGTGTTCAGGGATATGCTGAAGGCGGCGGAGGATACGAGGTCAGACTACATCACTGAGCTTGTAAAGCTGCGCATAGACAGCGTAAACATAATAAGCTGTATTAGGTGCATAAAGCAGAAAAAGAGCAAGGCGTATATGCAGAAGCTGTATATCGACGGCGGAAAGCTCGAAGAGAGCTTTTTCACGGAGAATTACGACGAAAACCCGTCAAAGCTTCTCGGCGCACTTGCGTTTACGGATTTTTCGGCATTGGCAGCGGTGGATCACACCTCCGTCTCGTCCGCCGAGATCGAAAAGCTCTGTGACAACGTATACGCCGCAAAGGCGTACTCCGCAAGCTATAAGCCGTTCGGAATAGAGAAAGCGGTATGCTATATCATTCAGAAGGAGTACGAGATAAAGAACGTCAGAATAATTCTCGCAGGAAAGAGCTGCGGCCTTGCAAGCGATAAGATAAAGGAAAGGCTGAGGGTGAGCGCATGACCGGAAAGATTGGAATAATAGGCGACAAGGACAGCGTACTCGGCTTTATGGCGGCAGGATTTACGGTGTTCATCACCGAGAGCGAAGCCGAAGCAAAGGAAATAATAGATTCTGCGATTAAAAACGAATTTGCAATAATATATATCACCGAGGACCTTTTGACAAAGATCCCCGAGGTGTACGACAAGTACAAGACCGAGCCAATGCTCTCGATAATCCCGCTCCCGTCGAAAAAGGGATCCACGGGGCTGGGCATGGCGAATATAAAGAGCTCGGTTGAAAGAGCGGTCGGCGCAGATATACTCAAAGATTAGAAGACCGCCGGAAATAATTAAAAATATGCACTCATAACGGAAAGAGGTGCCGAAAACAAATGATACAGGGAAAGATAGTTAAAGTGTCGGGACCGCTCGTCGTGGCAGAAGGCATGAGACAGGCCAATATGTACGACGTCGTTCGTGTCGGAGACGCGAAGCTTATCGGAGAAATAATCGAGATGAGAGGCGACAGAGCCTCAATACAGGTATATGAGGAGACGGCAGGAATAGGCCCGGGAGACATTGTTGAATCCGTAGGCGAGCCGCTCTCTGTCGAGCTTGGCCCGGGACTCATATCCAACATATACGACGGTATACAGCGTCCCCTCGAAGAGCTTTATAAGATAGCCGGAACAAATCTCACCAAAGGCGTCAGCCTTCCGGCACTCTCAAGAGAGAAGAAGTGGCATTTTACCCCCACGGTCGAAGTCGGAGAGGAATGCGGCGAGGGAACGATAATCGGCTACGTAGACGAGACCGAGGTCGTGCGCCACAAGGTAATGATACCGCCGAGATTTTCCGGAAAGATAACGAAAATAGCAGAGGGAGACTACACGGTCACCGATGAAATAGGAACGATTCAGACCGAGAGCGGAGAAAAGCCTCTTACGCTCATGCAGAAGTGGCCGGTGCGAATTGCCCGTCCTTATGCACAGAAGCTCCCGCCCTTTGAACCGCTCATAACCGGACAGCGCACAATAGACGGTCTGTTCCCGATAGCAAAGGGCGGTACGGCTTGTATCCCCGGACCTTTCGGAAGCGGAAAGACGGTCACCCAGCATCAGCTCGCAAAGTATTCCGACGTAGACCTCGTCGTCTATATAGGCTGCGGCGAGCGAGGAAACGAGATGACCGACGTTCTCAGAGAGTTCCCCGAGCTTAAAGACCCGAGAAACGGAAAATCTCTTATGATGAGAACGGTTCTCATAGCAAACACGTCGGATATGCCCGTTGCGGCGCGCGAGGCGTCTATTTACACGGGTATAACCATAGCGGAATATTACAGGGATATGGGATACTCGGTGGCGGTTATAGCTGACTCCACCTCGAGATGGGCGGAGGCTCTTCGCGAAATGTCGGGACGACTTGAGGAAATGCCCGGCGAAGAGGGTTATCCCGCTTACCTTACCTCTCGTCTCGCCCAGTTCTACGAGCGAGCAGGCAAGTTTATATGCCTCGGCGGCGACAACCGCATAGGAACGCTCAGTGCGATAGGTGCGGTAAGCCCTCAGGGCGGAGATATTTCCGAACCTGTTTCGCAGGCGACACTGCGTATAGTCAAGGTGTTCTGGGGACTTGACGCTTCTCTTGCTTACAGGCGTCACTTCCCGGCGATAAACTGGCTCAACTCATATTCACTCTATACAGACAGGCTTGCCGACTGGTTCTCGGAGAACGTCGCACGCGACTGGAACGAGACTACGGCGGAGGCAATGAAGCTTCTCCAACAGGAAAACGAGCTCAATGAAATAGTAAAGCTCGTCGGTATTGATGCACTCTCGGCTTCCGACAGACTTATCCTCGAAGCCGCTCGCTCGATCCGTGAGGACTTCCTCCAGCAGGACTCCTTCTCGGATACCGATTCCTACACGCCTCTCGGAAAGCAGTACGGACTTCTGAAGGTGATACTCGCGTACTATGAAAAGGGACTTGAAGCCGTAAAGAACGGCGCTGAGGCCGCGGATATTGCGGATCTTCCCGTAAGAGAGGACGTGGGCAGACTGAAGAACGTAAGCCCCGATGAGTTTGAAAAGGCAAAGGCAGACGTGCTCAGCAAGCTCGACGAGCAGCTTTCGGCTTTAACGAATAAAGAAGCATAAGCCATTTCTTATGTGAAAGGATTGGTCTAAGATATGACACCTATTAAAGAATACAGAACGATACAAGAGGTCGCAGGCCCTCTGATGCTCATAAAGCAGGTAGAGGGAGTAAAGTACGACGAGCTCGGAGAGATAGAGCTTCCGGACGGTTCCGTAAGGCGCTGCAAGGTGCTTGAGGTAAACGGCGACAATGCACTCGTACAGCTTTTTGAAAGCTCGGCGGGACTTAATTTGGCAAGCAGCAAGGTGCGCTTTCTCGGACACGGAACGGAGTTCGGCGTATCGGGCGATATACTCGGAAGAGTCTTCAGCGGAATGGGAACGCCAATAGACGGCGGACCGAGAATAATTCCCGAGAAGAGCCTCGACATAAACGGAACGCCTATAAATCCGGCGGCGAGAAACTATCCTTCGGAGTTTATACAGACGGGCGTATCGACCATCGACGGACTGAACACACTTGTCCGCGGTCAGAAGCTGCCTATATTCTCGGCTTCCGGTCTTCCGCACGCAAATCTTGCCGCTCAGATAGCGAGACAGGCAAAGGTTCTCGGAACGGACTCCAAGTTTGCCGTCGTATTCGCGGCTGTCGGAATCACGTTTGAGGAATCGGACTTCTTTATATCCGACTTCAAGCGCACGGGCGCTATTGACAGAACGGTGCTCTTTATAAACCTTGCGTCGGACCCGGCTATCGAGCGTATTTCAACGCCACGTATGGCGCTCACCGCCGCAGAGTATCTCGCTTTTGAAAAGGATATGCACGTTCTCGTCATCATAACGGATATTACGAACTACGCCGAGGCGCTCAGAGAAGTGTCCGCCGCTCGTAAGGAAGTCCCCGGAAGACGCGGATATCCCGGATACCTGTACACAGACCTTGCAACGATGTACGAGAGAGCCGGAAGAAAGCTCGGAAGCGAGGGAAGTATCACCATGATACCTATCCTCACCATGCCCGAGGACGACAAAACTCACCCGATCCCCGACCTTACCGGTTATATAACCGAAGGTCAGATAATCCTCTCGAGAGACATATACAAGAAGGGCTACCTGCCTCCGGTAGACGTCCTTCCCTCGCTGTCCCGTCTTAAAGACAAGGGTATTGGTCAGGGCAAGACGAGAGAGGATCACGCAAACCTCATGAATCAGCTCATAGCTTGCTATGCGAGAGGTAAAGAGGCTCTCGAGCTCATGGTAGTGCTCGGAGAGGCGGCGCTAACTCCCATCGACAGGCAGTACGCAAAATTCTCGGAAGAATTTGAAAGAGTGTATATAAATCAGGGCTTTGATGAAAACAGATCCATCGAGGAAACCCTCGACTTAGGCTGGCAGCTGCTGTCATTGCTCCCGAAGAGTGAAATGAAGCGTATAAAGCCGGAATTTCTCGACAAATACTGGAAGGAACCGTCAGAAAAATGATTTCTTTAAAAGCAGAAGAGAAGGCAGGTGAGAGAGTTGGCTGAAATACTTAACGTAAACCCGACGCGCATGGAGCTGGGAAAGCTGAAAAAGCGCCTTACGACGGCTCGCCGCGGTCATAAGCTGCTGAAGGACAAGTGCGACGAGCTTATGAAGACGTTCCTCGAATGCGTAAGGGAGAACAAAGAGCTGCGCAAAGAGGTCGAAAGGGCAATGACCGGCATTCACGCAAGCTTTACGGTGGCTTCTTCTCTCACGTCGGAAAAGATAATAGAGGAGTCGCTCATCTACCCCAAAAATGAAGGCGAGCTCTCCGTGACGACGAAAAACATCATGAGCGTAAATGTCCCTGAATACTCGTATAAAATGAAGAGGGAGACCGATGGGATATACAGCTACGGCTTTGCGTTCACATCCGGAGAACTCGACGACGCAATAGAGGAGCTGAGCTCGGTACTTCCGTCGCTTCTTCGCCTTGCGGAGGTCGAAAAGCGCTCGCAGATGCTTGCCGAGGAGATAGAAAAGACAAGACGGCGCGTTAACGCCCTTGAGTACACAATGATACCTCAGCTTGAGGCGACTATAAAGGTCATATCCATGAAGCTCGGAGAGAACGAGAGATCAAATCTCACAAGGCTCATGAAGGTCAAGGATATGATGCTGAAAGAGAGCATCGAGCAGGCAAGAAGTCAAAACTACTGAGAAAAATTTTTACCGCCGAAGTAAACGGCGGTAATTTTTTTGATAAGCTTGCACGTTTTTTGCGAAATTTTGCATTTTGCTTGACATTTTTGTATACCTGTGCTATTATAGTGGCGTAAGATATACCTGTATACAAAAACCGGAAAGGGGAACAGATATGGCAGAGCACAAAAATTCCGTTTACAGAGGCATTTACGAAGACATAGTAAAGAAGATAGAGAGCGGAGAGTACAAAAAGGGGAGTATGCTCGAGCCGGAGCGAAAGCTCATGGCGGCATACGGCGTTCAGAGGACAACGATAAGGCGTGCCCTTGAGCTTCTGGCAAATGAAGGATACATAGTAAAAAAGACGGGACTCGGCTCGTTTATATCCGACGGCACGGAGAAAGCGCCGGAGACCTCCAAGGTCACTGTAAAGATGACGGAAAAGAAGGAGAGCGCCGCAAAGCCGAAAGAGACTGCGGCAGCCTTTGAGGAAGCCTTCGATTCCGAGGAGGAGAGAATACAGGTGCTTTACGACAAGGCGGCAAAGCTGCTTGTCAAAAAGCTCATAGAGCATGGACACGAGCGCTTTTGCTACGTCGGAAACGGCCCGTTTTTCGCATCGCTTGCAAGGGCGGTGTTCATATATGGGCTTGAGTATGACAGAGATCTTTTTGTCATAGAAGAGGACGGGCGTCGAGTGTACGACGCTTTCAGAAGGCTTCTCTCGGACAGGAGAAGGCATGAGTTTACGGCGGTCATAACTTCAAGTGAAACGCTTGCCAAAACAGTTCTTGAAGTCGCAAAAGATTACAGAGTGAAGGTGCCGGAGGAGCTGTCGGTACTTGCACTGCTTGAAAACGGCAAGTCTGATATTGCAGGCGCTGTTTTCGGAAAGATGGGCGAAGAAGCTAAGAAGGAAAAATACTCGGTCGGCAGCACCTTTGCAAAGATAAGAAAGGAAGACGGAGCGAGAAACGGTGGAATTTCGGATTATCTGTTGTAAACAATATTTCTATATTTGGAGAACATTAAAAGCGGAAGCCGAAGCCTCCGCTTTTTGCTTTATAACAGTTCTTTAACTTCCGGAAATATCTCAAGCGCTCTGTCTAAAATTCCGTGCATAAGCGCTATCGCCATGCCGTAGTTGACTATCGGAACGCCGCTGTCCTTTGCCGCATTTATTCGGCTCTTCATCTCTGCCTCATTAAGCATACAGCCTCCGCAGTGAACAATGAGCGAGTATTCGGACAGCTTTTGCGGAAACTCTGTGCCGGACGTAAAGAAATAGAGCGGCTTTTTGCCGGTAAACTTCTCTATCCATGCCGGCATCTTTACCGTTCCTATGTCGCCGCACTGCCTGTGGTGCGTACATCCCTCCGAGATGAGCACCTTGTCGCCGTCCTTCAGCTTTGTCAGTGCGGACGCACCCTTTATAAGCTCCGCAAGCTCGCCCTTGTAGCGTGCAAAGAGTATGGAAAAGGAGGTGAGGGGAATGTCGCGCGGAACATCCTCCGATACTTTCCCGAACGCCTGCGAATCTGTTATTACGACCTTGGGCTTTTCCGTCAGTCCCCCGATAGTCTCTCTCAGCTCCGACGGCTGGACGCATATTACCTTGCAGTGAAAGTCGAGAAGCTCTCTCAGAGTCTGCTGCTGGGGGAGAATCAGGCGTCCTTTCGGCGCAGACTCATCTATCGGAATGACCAATATCACAGTGTCCCCTCTGCTCAGCTTGTCGGCTATAATATACTTCGGCTCGCTCTTTTTGCAGAGCGCTCCTATCTTTTCCTTCAAGGCGTTCACGTTTTCGCCGCTTTCGGCGCTGACGAATATTTCGTTTTCGCCTTCATGCGCCTTGCCCGGTATAAGGTCGGACTTGTTGTATACCGTTATATACGGTATATTTTTGTCCTCAAAGAGCTTTATAAGCTCGTCGTCCGTATCGCTCTTTCCGAGCTGTGCATCTATCACGAGAACGGCAATATCCGTCGAGCGAAGCGTTTGGAGCGTCTTTTCCACTCGCTTTTCGCCTATCGCTCCCTCGTCGTCAAAGCCGGCTGTGTCGGTTATGAGAACGGGCCCGAGCGGAAGCAGCTCCATGGCCTTTTTTACGGGGTCTGTTGTGGTGCCGGGAACGTCCGACACGACCGACAGCTCCTGCCCGGTAAAAGCGTTTACAAGACTTGATTTTCCAGCGTTTCGGCGCCCGAAAAAGCTGATATGTATGCGCTCTGCGCTGACTGTGTCGTTAAGGCTCATATTCTTCTCCTGTATTTTAAAATCTGAAATCACGCCTGTTTGAGTTCTTTATGTCCTCGATATTTCTCGCGGCGATCTCTCTTACCTTGTCTTTCGGTATGCGCCTCAGCTCTTCCTCGACCATCTTGTAGCCGACCGCCTTAGTTTCCGGCGAAGCGTAGTCCTCGAGGTACTCGCTGAGCGTCATCAGCGCATTCGGATGACAGCAGTTGAGTATCTGTCCGCTCTTGCAGAGGCTCATAAATCTGTCGCCCGTGCGCCCTTCGCGGTAGCAGGCGGTGCAGAACGACGGAATGTGTCCGTTTTCCATGAGCCAGCGGACGACTTCGTCAAGACTTCTCTGATCCGATACGTCAAACTGCTCGGTGTCGTGCGGACGCTCATCGCTTGAGTATCCGGCGTATCCGCCCACAGACGTGCGAGAGCCGCCGCTGACCTGAGAGATGCCGAGGCGAAGCAGCTTTGAGCGCACCTGCTCGGATTCGCGCGTTGAGATTATCATTCCGGTATACGGAACGGCAAGGCGTATGCAGGCGGTTATCTTTGCAAAGGTCTCGTCGTCGATGCCGCCGTCAAATTCGTCGGGATCTATGTCGTCGGCACGCTTTACGCGCGGCACGCTTATGGTGTGAGGACCTACGCCGTGAACGGCTTCGAGGTGCTCGGCGTGCATTATAAGCCCGGCAAATTCATATTTGTAAAGCTCAAGCCCGAAGAGTACACCGAGGCCTACGTCGTCAATGCCGCCGTCCATTGCCCTGTCCATCGCCTCGGTGTGGTAGTCGTAGTCGTGCTTAGGCCCCGTGGGATGGAGCTTTAAGTAGCTCTCCTTGTGGTAGGTCTCCTGAAAGAGGATATAAGTGCCTATGCCTGCCTCCTTGAGCCTGCGGTAGTTTTCAACGGTAGTTGCGGCTATATTTACGTTTACTCGCCTGATGTCGCCGTTTTTGTGGTGAACGCTGTATATGGTGTCTATACATTCAAGAATGTACTCGATAGGATTGTTTTTAGGATCCTCTCCGGACTCTATCGCAAGGCGCTTGTGTCCCATGTCCTGGAGCGCTATGACCTCGTTTCTTATCTCCTCCTGAGTGAGCTTTTTTCTTGTTATGTGCTTGTTTTTCAAGTGGTACGGACAGTATACGCAGCCGTTTACGCAGTAGTTAGAGAGATAAAGCGGAGCGAAAATGACAATTCTGTTTCCGTAGAATGCGAGCTTTATTTCCTCGGCTATTGCGTATATCTTTTCGGTGACTTCGGGATTTTCGCACGCAAGCAGCACCGACGCCTCTCTGTGGGTAAGCCCCCGGCAGACATAGCCCGTCGCCGTCTTTTTCGGGCGAGCCTTTTCGAGTATCTCGTTTATGAGAGACATATCGTCTTTATGACGCTCGGCGTATTCGAGAGTCTCAAGTATTTCGCCGTCGTTTATGAATTCTTCCGCTTTCAGTGATTTTGGATCGTAGTTCGCCATGATATTGTTCCTTTCTTTAAGTCAGATTTCTCTTCCTTGTCAGATTTTTATGTTTTAGTTTGAGGAAACTCCGGAATACGCTGTCTTTACGCTGACGCCGTCAAGGTTTCCTATCTTGCCGGAGAGCGCCGCTATCGTGTCCTGCGGAGCGTCGAGGGCTATGCTTATAATGTTTATCTTTCTCGCCTTGTAGGGAATACCCATTCTTCCGATTATGTATTCGCCGTACTCGTGAAGTATGCCGTTCAGCTTTTCTACCGTGTCTTTGTTTTCGACTATTATGCTCATTACCGCAACTCTTGTTTCCATATCAATTCTCCTTTTCTCTGTGTTTCAAAAAAGCCATACCCCAAAGGTATGGCTAAGAATTTTTTGCCGCACCTTGAGGTCAGATCGCTCTTCTCATCAGGTTATCGCTGTACTTATATTATAAAACTTTTCTCTGTAAAAATCAAGCCCTATTTTTCGTCGTAATCGTCGAGAAAATTGTGCGTTACGCCTTTGGACTTATATACGGGGAAGGTGTCTACCGAAACGGCGTGCAAGCTGTTGAAAATAGACCTCTCAATGCCCGGGTTGTCCCTTTTCAGACGCTTGATTAGAGCCTTTATCTCCTGCCGCTTGCTTCCGCCTCCGCCGTTGTCGCACATGGTACAGTTTTCCGTAAAGCGGCAGGCGCACTGGATAAACTCAAGGTCGTTGTACTGCTTCCATGCGATGATACTGTCTTCGTGAATACAGTAAAGCGGACGGATAAGCTCCATTCCCTCAAAATTCTTGCTGTGGAGCTTCGGCATCATTCCCTGGAGCTGGGAGCCGTAGAACATTCCCATGACCGTGGTCTCAATGACGTCCGAGAAGTGGTGGCCGAGTGCGATTTTGTTGCACCCGAGCTCCTTTGCCTTGTTATAAAGGTGTCCGCGGCGCATCTTTGCGCAGAGGTAGCAGGGGGAGTGGTCGACGCTGTTTGCTATCTCGAAAATATTCGTTTCAAATACGGTTATAGGTATCTCGAGAAGTGCGGCGTTGCTCTCGATTTTTGCACGGTTTATCGGGTTGTACCCGGGATCCATGACGAGATACACCACTTCAAACGGCACGTCGCTTATCCTGTGAAGCAGCTGCACGAGCTTTGCCATAAGCATAGAGTCCTTGCCGCCCGAAATACACACGGCTATCTTGTCGCCCTCGTTTATGAGCTTGTAAGTTTTTACCGCATTTACAAACGGACTCCAGATCTCCCTGCGGTACTTCTTGAGTATGCTCTGTTCTATTTTTTGTAAATCTGTAAGCTCTCTTGCCATTATTTTGCTTTCTCCCTGTATATTGCGTCAAATTCCTTCATAAAACTCTCTATCTCATCTTCGCTCGTTATGTGACCAAGGCTTATTCTGAAGGATGAAAGCGCATTCTTTCTGTCCCTGCTCACGGCAAATACCGCGCGTGACGGAAGCGAATCGGTACTGCACGCCGTCTTTACGGAAACGCATATTCCGCGCTTGCTCAGCTCGTCACGAAAATCCGAGCCCTTTATTCCGCTTGCGCTTATATTGAGAATGTGCGGAATTGCCCCTTCCGGGCTGTTTATGCGCACCTTGTCGTACCTTGACAGCTTTTCTCTCAGAAGGCTGTTCAGCCTCTGTACCTTTTCATATCTTTCTCCCTGCTTTTCAACAGCGTCCCTCAGTGCCTCTTCAAGCGCCGCATTGAGTGCGAGAGTCGGCGTGCCGCTTCTGTATACCGTCGTGCCGCTGCCTCCGTGTATGAGCGGCTCAATGACAAGCCCCGACTTCTTATACAGCGCACCGCTGCCGCCGAGACCGTAAAATTTGTGCGGCGCAAAGCTCGCCGTGTCCGCTTTTGAGAAGTCGCACGGTATTTTCCCGACAGCCTGCGTAAAATCGACGTGAAGCGAGCAGTGCGGATAGTCTTTAAGTGCGTCCCTTATTTCATTTATCGGCTGAATTACACCGAGCTCGCTGTCTACGGCGCTTACCGTGAGCAGCACTGTGTCATGCCTCAGAAGAGATCTCAGGTCATCGACGTCGATCTTTCCGTCGGTTCCTATTCTGACCATGTCTACCTCGTATCCCTGCTCCTGTAAAAACGTGAGCGGAGCGCTGACCGACGGGTGCTCGAGAGGAGTCGTTATTATATGCTTGCCGATGTGGCGAGAGCTTCTCGCTATGCCCTTTATGGCAAGGTTGTTGCTCTCGCTCGCACCGGAGGTGTATATTATTTCGTCTTTTCCGACGTTTAAAAGCGCCGCCACGTTTTCCGTTATCTCGTCCTGCCTTGCCTTTGCGGCAAAGCCCGAAAAATGGGCGGCATTTGCGTTGCCTATGTACGTCCGCTCGGTCTTTATATATGTTTCAAGGACGTTTTCGGAAGCAGGGGTGTTTGCGGAATAGTCGAGATATATCATTTTCCTGTCCTTCATTTATTAAAATCGCGATATCAGAACGATACCGCGATTATTATACTACTAAATCATAAAAAATTCAATACCCATCGTCAGCATGGCTTAATGTCTTTAAGCTCGTACGGCGTTGACTGATAGAGAAAATAGTTGGTCCGGTTTGAAAGCACCGGAGAACCTGTCAAAAAATTTACGCACGAGAAAGCCGCACATGCTTCTACACATACACATGCGCGCGTCCTGCATTTTAGAATATGATGCGTTAAATTTCTTCACTTCGTGCTCCGACCTTTTGAAAGCCTATTAAATATATATGTTATATTGGTATTATATTAACACATATATTCCGATTTGTCAAGAGCTTTTTTTGCGGATTCCCTTGACATATCTCATTTTACTGTTATAATTATTTTGTGAGAATATTTTCCGGAGGAACCTCTTATATGAACGGATTTGAAAGATATTATAATAATCTTGAAGTCCTGTCGGTAAACGCCGAAGAACCGAGAGCCTATTTTATCCCGTACGCAAACCGTGTCAGCGCAAAAAAGCTCGACAGAAACGCTTCCCCCTACTTCAAGAGCCTTTGCGGCGATTGGAATTTCACTTTTTTTGACAGCGTAAACGAGATAACGGAGGAAGATCTGCTTCCCGAATATGAATTTCCGTCGGACACCGTCACCGTTCCGCAGAGCTGGCAGAGCTTTCTCGGACGCGGCTACGACACTCCGAACTACGTAAACGTAAGCTATCCCTTTCCGGCAGATCCTCCGCATATTCCCGATAACAATCCCTGCGGACTCTATTCGAGAGCGTTTTATCTTTCCGAAGGATTTGCCGCAAGAGAGCTTTACCTCAATTTTGAGGGCGTAGACTCATGCTTTTACGTTTGGGTAAACGGCGAATTTGTCGGTTACAGCACAGTATCCCACTGCACGAGCGAGTTTTATATCTCTCCCTTTACAAAGATAGGAAGAAACGAAATTAAGGTGCTGGTTGTAAAGCTGTGCGCCGGGAGTTACCTCGAGGACCAGGATAAATACCGCTTCTCCGGCATTTTCAGAGAAGTTTATATCCTCGCAAGGGCAAAGAGCCGCATAAAGGATTTCTACATCAGGACGACCGTCAGCGATGACCTTAAAAAGGCGGTAATAAATCTTGATATTCAGACGGTTGGCAGACCAAAGGTACAATATGAAATTTTCTCGCCTGACGGAGAGCTTGTCAGCGAAGGTACATATAAAAATGGAGTAAAAACAGAGATAGATGATCCGCTTCTCTGGAACGACGAGCAGCCGTATCTTTATCAGATATTTTTCACCTGCGGGGACGAAGTGATATTCCAGAATATTGCAATTAAAAAGGCAAAGATAGAGGGAAAAATCTTCTTCCTTAACGGCAAAAAGATTAAGATACGAGGCGTGAACCGCCACGACTCTCACCCAATTCTCGGCAGCACCACGCCCTTCGATCATTTTGTACGAGACCTTGAAATATTAAAGAGCAGCAACGTGAACTCGATAAGAACCTCCCATTATCCAAGCGATCCGAGATTCGTCGAGCTTTGCGACATATACGGCTTTTACATTATAGACGAAGCAGACCTCGAAACGCACGGAATGTGTATGGTTTCGGGAATCGGCGCACTGTCCGACGATCCTGCGTGGGAAGAAGCGTACGTCAACAGGGCAAGGAAGCTGTTCGAGCGCGACAAAAACCGCGGATGCGTAATTATGTGGTCGCTCGGAAACGAATCGGGCGGCGGAATCAATCACGTAAAGATGCGTGAGTACATAAAGAGCAGGGACGAGAGCGCCATAATCCACTACGAGGGCGCAAGAGCGCCTTTTACAGAAAAGGCGGAATATGAAGCGGTTACCGACGTCAGAAGCGAGATGTATACCTCTCCCGAATACTGCCTTGCAAGGATAAAGGACAAGAGCATAAACAAGCCGTTCTATCTCTGCGAGTACCTGCACGCTATGGGCAACGGCCCCGGAGGAATAAAGGAGTATATAGACCTTATCCGCTCGCACGATGAGTTTATGGGCGGAAACGTCTGGGAATACTGCGACCACTCGGTGCTTGTTCCTTCCGAGGACGGCAAAAAGCACTATACATACGGCGGAGACTTCGGCGACTTTCCAAGCGACGGCAATTTCTGCGTCGACGGACTTGTATATCCCGACAGACGTGAGAGCAATGGCATGAGAGCCATAAAGAACGCCTATATGCCGGCGGAAATAGAGCTTATCGACTGCGAAAGGGGCGAAATTGAGGTAAAGAGCTACAAATATTTCACCTCTCTTTCGGACACCGACCTTGCCTGGAACGTAGAGTGCAACGGAAGGACGGTAAAATCGGGAAGGATAGCGGCTCTTGCCATTCAGCCGGGAAGAAGCAGGAAATTCAGGCTTTTTGATATATCCGATTTCGGGGACGAGGGCGAATATTTTCTGAACGTCAGACTTATCACTAATTCCGATAAAGACGGCGTGCAGGCAGGAAGCGAGATAGGCGCAAGGCAGTTTGAGCTATTTTCGCTGTGCATAGACCAAGAGATGCCGGAAAGCCCTTTTGAAAAGAAGACGGAGTACTTTGAGGACGAAGGCTTTGTAGAGATAGACTGCGATGAGCTTTCGGTATACTTTGATAAGGCACACGGAAGGATATGCAGTATCGTCCACGACGGGCGGGAGATGCTTGCGGAACCGATACGCATAAATATGTGGCGCGCTCCTACGGACAACGACAGAAATATAAGGCACGAATGGCAAAAGACGGGCTTTGATAAGCTCGTCCAGATAACGCATGACTGCGGCATATATAAGGCGACCGACGAATACATTACTCTGTATGCGGATCTGACTCTCGGCGCGCCGTCGATAAAGCCTGCCGCAAAGGTCAGGGAGTACATAACCGTTTCAGACGACGGAACTATAAGCTTTGAATTTGAAGTTGATATAATAAACGAAAAAATCGACGAGATTCCGAGATTCGGACTTGAGATAGTAATGCCGGAGGGAAGCGAGCGCGTAGAGTACTTCGGAATGGGACCGTATGAGGCATATTCCGACCACAAATATCAGTCAAGAGTCGGCTATTTCAAAACTACTGCGACCGATAACTTTGAGCATTATATAAAGCCCCAGGAAAACTCCTCTCACTGCGATACAAGGTACGCCTTTGTAGGAAACAGACAGGGACACGGACTTGAGATAATGAAATTCTATGACTCGGAGAATATTTCATTCAATGCTCAGCACTATTCGGCAAAAGATCTGACAAACACGCTCCACGACTATGAGCTGAAAGAAAGAAAAGAGACGTACGTTTACGCAGATATGCGAATGACGGGCATAGGCTCCAACTCCTGCGGCCCGAGGACATTTGAAAAATACCGTTTTACAGACAAAAATTTCAGATGCGCGGTTATAATAAAGCCGACGCACATACAATGATTGGAGGAAAAACATATGAAATTTCAAGAACTTTACGGCACAGCTAAATTTATCGCTCCGTCGGATGTATCCGTCGAATCGCCGTATTTCAGGACGACTTTTGAAGTAAAGGATTTGAAGAAAGCAAAGATAACGATTTGCGGTCTCGGCTTTTTCATGCTGTTTATCAACGGCAAAAAGGTCAGCGACGATATGCTAGTCCCGGCGAACTCCCTGTTCAGGTACCGCAAAAACGCTCAGTGCAAGACGCCGAGTCACGACATTTTCTCATACAGGACGTATTCTGTCGAATATGATCTCTGCGATTATATAAAGGACGGCAGGAACACCCTCGTCGTACAGCTCGGAAGCGGATGGTACGGAAGAACGGGCGACAGGGATCAGCTCGTCGATTATTTCGGAAACGTAAAGCTCTGCTACAAGCTCGAGATAACGGATAAAGACGGCGACAGAACCATCGTCAGCGACACAAACCACAAGTGGAGGAAGAGCTTTATAGGCGACAACTGCATATATCTCGGCGAAAACCAGGATATGCGCGAGTACGACGAGAGCATATTTGATGCGGACTACGACGACTCGGGCTGGGAGAACGCTGTTGAGGCGGACATACACGAGTGTGAATACGACATTCAGCATTTCCCGACCGATAAGGTCATAAGGACTCTTAAGACCGTACCCGTAAAGGACTTCGGGGACTACACGGTCTACGACTGCGGAGAGAATATCAGCGGATATGTTGTTGTTTCCTGCGAAAAGAGCGGCGAGAGGATAGAGATAAACCACGCAGAGGAGCTGAATGAGGATAAGACGCTGTACACCGTCACCTGTGCCGGCGACAGAAAGCCCCAAAGGGATATATACATATCCGACGGCGTACACGATATGCACCCGTATTTCTGCTGGCACGGCTTCAGATATTTTTCGCTTACGAATAACGCAAAGCCCGTAGAGGTACACGTCGTACACTCGGACATGAATATAACATCGCACTTTGAGAGCGATAACGAGATGCTCAACTGGCTGTACGAGACGTATCTGCGCACACAGCTCGACAATATGCACTGCGGAGTGCCGAGCGACTGCCCGACAAGAGAGCGTCTCGGATATACGGGAGACGGTCAGCTCTGTGCAGATGCGGCTCTGCTCATGATGGACGGCAGAGAGTTTTACAAGAAGTGGATGCAGGATATAATAGACAGTCAGTGCATCATCACCGGTCACGTCAACCACACGACTCCCTACCAGGGCGGCGGAGGAGGAATCGGCGGCTGGGGAAGCGCCATAATACACATTCCGTACATCTACTACGTAATATACGGCGACGACTGCCTCATAGAGAAGCACTTTGCGAGAATGCTCAGCTTTATGAGATACCTCGATTCTCGCTGCAAGGCAGGCTTCATATACGCTCAGGAACCCGACGTCTGGAACCTCGGCGACTGGGGCTTTTCGGTACAGCACGAATTTGTGATACCGCAGAACTACGTCAATACGTATTTCTATATACGCTGTCTCAAGGAAATGTGCGTTATGGCGCCGATAGTCGGCAGGGGCGACCTTGTGGAGGGCTATGAGGAGAAGATAGATATAAGCAAGAGAGCCATGCAGGGCGCATATTTCTCAAGTCAGGACGGCAACTTCTTCGGAGACTACCAGGGAGCAAACTGCTTTGCGGTGGATCTCGGAATAGGCGATGAGAGAACGTACGAAAATATGTATAAGAAGTACGATGAGACGCGCGAATACGACACGGGCATCTTTGCCACCGACATAATTACCGGAATGTTCTTCGAGCACGGCGACGCACAGCTTGCCTTTGACCTTCTCACAAGCGAAAAACCGCTGTCATTCGGCAATATGAAGAACAACGGTGCCACTACTCTTTGGGAATATATGTGGGGAGAAAAGGCAAGGACAATGTCTCACAACCACCCGATGTTCGGAGCGGCTACAAAGTATCTGTTTACCGAGCTGCTCGGAATAAAGCAGAGAGAGGGCACATACGGCTATAAGGACATAATTTTAGATCCGGCGACAGTAAACGGACTGAATGATTACAGCGGTTACATAGACGTAGGAAGCGGCAGGATAGGCGTTTCCGTAAAGCACGGCAAGACGAACACGCTCTATAAGCTTGAAGTGCCGGAGGGAGTCAAAGCGGAGTTCAGATTTGAAGGTGAGAGCTATCCGCTCAAGGCCGGAGTAAACGAATTTGATATGTAGAAGGTAAAGTGATATATAAACGGCGGTCGCTTATCGAGCGACCGCTCTTCTTTTGCTATCAAAAAAATGCCCTTGTGAGCGCAAGCGAAAACAAAATGCAGAAAGCGAGAATAATAAAGGACGCAGGGAGTGCGTAGCGTGTCTTTTTGATGCCGACAGAGCTGAAATATAACGATAGGGTATAGATTATAGTATCCGAAGAGCCCATGATTATCGAGGCGCACCTTCCGGCAAAGCTGTCGGGACCTTCCGCCGAAAACAACTCGCTTATCATGGCGTTTGCGGCGCTTCCGGAGATGGGGCGCATGAAGATGACGGGCAAAAGAGAGCCGGGAAGCCCTATTTTCTCCGTAAAATTCCCCAAAAATCCGCATATCAGCTCAAGCGCTCCGCTCGAAGAGAACATACGCGAGGCGCATATAAGCATGACGAGGCTCGGAAGTATCTTTACGGTGGTTTTCATACCGTCCTCGGCGCCTTTCAGAAACTCGGTCGGCAGATCCTTCTTCGATATCAGCATGGCTATGCCTGCTATTGCTATAATTACGGGTATTGCGTAAGAACCGATAAGCTGCATACTTTAATATTTTTTGCGCCACAGCTTTGCCATTGCCCTGCACAGAAGCACCCCGAAAACCGTCGTGGCAAGGGAGCATATCCATATAGGGAGAATTATCTCAAACGGATTTGCCGAGCCGTGAGCCGTCCTGAAAGCTATGAGCGTTGTCGGCATGAGCTGGAGCGGCGTAGTGTTCAGCACGGCAAACATTATCATGTCGTCGCTCGCCGTGCCGTCGGCCGGAAGGCCTTGCTCTTTTATGGATTTCATTGCGCGAATGCCGATAGGAAGTGCGGCGTTTCCCATTCCGAGGAGATTTGCGCTGAATGAGGCGGCAATATCACTTAGACTGCTTTTGCTCTTGTAGGCGGAAGGATATACAAGCCGAATAAGCGGCGAAATTGCCTTTGACAGGTATTCCGTGACACCTGCCTTATCGAGCGTGCGTATGACGCCGCTCCACAGGCACATTACTCCCAGAAGCGATATCGAGAGATTTACCGCCTCCGCTGCGCCGCTTATGGCGCCGTTTGCCACGTTTTCTATATTTCCCGTCGCTCCGCCGCATATAAGAGAGACTATGACCATGAATGCAAAAATTTTTCCGAGCATTTTTTAAATAACCTCTTCTGCAATTATTGACAAAATTCACGCTTGATGGTATAATAATACTGGTAAAATAAGTTTACCAATTTATATAACCTATATTGAAAGGAATGTACCCAGCGCAATGAAAAAGACAGGAATGACAAGGCCAATAGATCAGCTTGGCAGAATAGTTCTGCCGGTTGAGATAAGAAAATCGCTCGACATAAAGCCCGAGGACAGACTTGATATCGAAATTGATGACAACAAGATAATCCTCAAAAAGATTCATGAAGAATGTGCTTTCTGCGGAGCAGATGAAAACCTGATAACCTATAACGGAAAGAGCGTATGCCGCTCTTGCGCCGAATCAATAGGAAGATACGTAAAGGAATACATATAATTATATTTTCTCAGCGTATAAAATATACGTTTTCTGCTTTCAGACGTAAATTCAGGCAAAAATTCAATAACAAAAAGCCCTCCCGGTGCATAGTATACAGTACTAACACAAGGAGGGATTTTTAATGCCATCTATATTTTTAAGCCCGTCGACGCAGGAATACAATCAGTATTACGACAAATCCGGAAGCGAAGAGTATTACATGAACCTCGTTGCCGACGCAATGGAGCCTTACTTAAACGCAAGCAATATCCTGTTTGAGCGCAACGACCCCGACGCCACTCTCGCCCAGGCAATACGGGAGTCGAACGCCGGAAATTTCGACCTTCATCTCGCACTCCACTCAAACGCCGCCCCCGAATACCTCGCAGGGCAGATATCCGGTCCGGATTTCTACTACTATACGAGAAGTATGCGCGGCAAACAGGCCGCGACCGTACTCGCAGAGAACTTCATGAACATATATCCCGAGCCTGCAAACGTCACAATAATGCCGACCACCTCTCTTGCGGAGGTCACCCGCACACGTGCTCCGTCGGTTCTCGGAGAGCTTGCCTACCACGACAATCCCGCCGATGCAGAGTGGATAAAGGACAACATACAGGCAATAGCGAGAAATCTCGTTCAGGGACTGACGCAGTATTTCGGCATACCGTTCATAGATCCGTACAATTCCGGAAGCATGGGCGGAACGAACGGGGAAAACAGCGGTAACGGCGGAACGACAGGCGAAGCGGACTACACAAGCGGCACCGTTGTAACCGAGCGTGACAGGCTGAACATACGCCGCTATCCCAATATCGGAAGCGATATAATCACCCAGGCACCCAAAGGCGCAAGGCTTGTCGTATACGGTCAGACCGGAGACTGGTATATAGTCGAGTACGACGGAGTTATGGGATTTGCCTTTGCGGAGTATATAGAGACCGACAGGGGAATATGATATATATCCCCAGTATGTTAAACAGGGCGGACAGGTGTAACTGTCCGCCCTTCTGTTTATCCCAAAAATATGTTTTTCGACAGGTCAAAGCTCAATATTAGCGCTTGTTATTTTACGGTTATCGTATCTTCCTTCAGCGAAAGCGTCCTTGAATCGACAAACGATATTTTGCACTCCGCAGCATTTGTCATTGAGGTGAAGGATATATCGACGCTGCGAAGCGTCGTGGGATCCGTGACGTTTATCAGCTCGAAGCGTATCATCTTTCCCCTCGTGTCATAGGCTGCCGCAAAGACCGAATACGGAGACGGATCTCTGTATGATACCTTTATCGAAGCCGACATTTCTCCGTCTTCCATAGAGCACTTTTCTATTATGAATACGTTTCTCGGAGCGGATATTGAAGACAGGGTGGGGAGGGCATCCTCGTTTTCAACCCATATATTTTCAAAGTCGAATCCCAGCTCGTCGGACAGATATTCGCCCGAGAACAGAAGAGACGTATCTTGTACTTCGGTTATGATATCGCCGACGACAGCGGCGCATATATCATATGAAGTTCCTGCGTTTTCCGTAGGAGAGTAGCTGAGGTTTCCCGTTATGCTTCCGACCTTTCCGCTTTCGGAGACGATACGGCAAATTGCGAAGCTACTGCGTATTTTTGCCTCTCCTGCGCTGTAACCGGTTATGCCGCCGACAAAGTTGTTTTCGTTTACGTTTGCCGTAATGCTCCCGGCAAAGTAGCAATGCTCAATAAGCGAGCCGTCGTTATCAAAATGCGTTTCGCCTGCGATGCCGCCCGTCTCAGCGGAGCTCGACGTGATTTTTACAGTCGAATATGAGTCCTTTATAAAAGCGGCGCTGCTTTCACTGTCGGACAGATGCCCGACAATGCCTCCGGTATATCCGCTTTCGGAGCTTATTTCTCCAAAAGCAAAACACTTGCTGATATCCGCCCCGAGTCCGACGCCGACAATGCCGCCGGTGTACGTCCTGTTTCCGCTGATGGTAAATTCGGACACTTCAAGGCGTGAAATCTTTGCGCCGTCTGCTGCGCCGAAAAGTCCTGCGCTTTGTAGGCTTGCGTCGCTTACCTTGAAGTTCTTTACAGCGTAACCGTCACCGTCAAATGTGCCCTTGAAGGAGTGATCTTGGTCGCCGACAGGCGTCCACTCACAGCCGCCGAGGTCTATATCCGCATCGAGCAAGTAATACTTACCGGCGTAATCTTCGTCTCCCTCGTTTACTCTGTTTGATATATAGAAGAGCTGATAGCCGTCTGATATGACGTACGGGTCTTCAGCCGTTCCGCTGCCTCTGTCAATCGGTTTTTCGGTTACGCCGTCCCATATGTTTGCGGTTATGCGGCGGAAAACGGCATAGAATACTGCGTCTCCTGTGACGGTAAGCTCGCTTGAAGACAGCTCCTCGCCGTCCTCCTCCTTTGACCAGTGCGAAAAGCTGTATCTGAATAGAGATTCAGGCGACTTTGCCGGGATTGACGGAAATTCTATCTCGGTACCGTATAGCTGTTTTGCCGCAGCTATCTCTTTGCTGTCGGATATGAAGCTTATATTGTAATACCTGTCTTTGCTTTCAAAGTTTGCAAAGAATGCGGTATCACTTTTTAGCATATAAGTGTCAAAGTCGACGGGAGCTTCGCCGGGAAATACCGACCAGTGCGAAAATTCAAAGTCACAGTAGTCGGTCGATGCCTTTTCCGGCGGCTCGGGAAGGGCAGGGAAAACGCCGTATTCTTCCGACGCGACAGCTTTGTAAAAGCCGTTTTCGTCAAAGAACAGCGCCGTTCTCGGAACGTATTCCATGGGCGCCTTTATGAGGGTGGGATAAGCGTATTTTCCGCTCGGCTCTCTCCATACGCCGCCTGACAGCCCAAAGGCAGAAAGAGAGAGATCGTCGCCGCTCAGCACGTTTTCGGGAGACGGCTCTATTGTAACGCTGAAAATGTCGCTGCTCTCAAGGGAACTGCAATTTTCAAATTTAAGCGAGTTGTTGTAGTAAGCCGCGATGAATTTTGAGCCCTCGGACTTTAATGAAGACATATCGTATACGTTTGAAGACGTGTAGCACGAGGTTGCTTCGAGCATCATTCCTTTTGAGGCAAGGCCGAGACCTATAAAGCCTGCCGGGTAAGACGTGCCGCGCGTTGTGTATGAGTAGACGGAGCCCGATGAATAAGAGTTGCTTATGGCGAGAGTTTTTCCACTTTCGCCGTTAAGGTTTCCTATAAAGCCGCCTACGTATGAGTAGAGCGACGAGGAGGCGTACACCGAGCCTGCGGCGTAACACGAGTCGACAGAGATAACGGAATTGGCATTTGCAAGTCCGCCGTAACCGATGAATCCGCCGACAGAGCAGCTCTGATTGCCGTTAGAGTTATCCAGCTTTGCCGAGCCGAGGGCGTAGCTTTCGGTTATATTAAGCTCCGAGGCATCGCTGACGCCCGCATATCCGATAAGTCCTCCGGCATAAGCGCGCCTTGCAACGTCGCCGGCGGCAACAGTCGTCTGTACTGCGCTTGACACCACGTTTATTCTGACGTCTGCGGAACAGCCGGTTATATCCAAATTGCTGCCCTGCGACGAGTATACATATCCTGCGAGACCGCCGGCGTATACTCTGTTCCGCAAGCTTGTCGCATCTATCGTGCCGCGCTTTACGTGGCAGTTTTCCAATACGCTGTCGTTGTAGGAAAGCGATACCGCTCTTCCGGCAAGTGCGCCGACCTGAACATATTCAGCTATGTCGTTTACCGTTATACTGAAGTCCGAAACAGTCAGATTCTTTACGGAGCCGTTGTATATGTAACCGAAAAGACCTACGTACCTCTCCTCGTTTTGCTCGATTACAAAATTGGAGATGGTGTGTCCGTCGCCGTCAAATATGCCCTTAAAGCAGTAGTTCTGGCTGAGGCTTCCGTTTATGGTGATCGCCTTTCCTATAGGGGTTATGGATTTTCCCTCAAGGTCTATGTCGCCGGCAAGCTTGTACGAAGCGGTGGTGTACTTGCTCTGACCGCTCGCCATTGCCTCGACCATCTTTTCAAGGTCATCGGCTGTCTCTATGATAAACGGGAGGTCAATAGTTCCATATCCGCTCCCAAAAAGCGCATCGGCAAACAACTGCGCTTCGGCGTCCGGGTCCTCTGAGTTGTCTTCGGCTATTTCTATCGGTTCGACGTGCTCAAAGACCGGCTCACTGCGCAGCGGTGCTTTGACTTCTTCATTTTCTGCGCTGTACTCTCCGTCGGCAAACACCGCAGATGAGCTTATCAGCATACATACAGACACGGCGAGAGAAAGCGCCGTCTTAAAATTCTTTTTCAAGGGGATACCTCTCTTTTCTGATTTTTTGCAATTAGATTATAAGTCCTTAGACCTTTTGCTGTCAATGATTTTTCCCAAGGAAATATTTTACTCTGCGGGAATAATCGCAACGCCGTCATATACCTCTCCGAACATTCTGTTAAAGTTCTCGACGGCGGTATATTCGCCTATCGCATCTATGAAATCCGTGTTTTCCGCAAATATCTCGTAAGTGAGTTCATATCTCTTTATAATGTGATATCCGTATTCGGTTTCGACGATATCGCTGATATTTCCGGCATCCAGCCCGAACGCAGCGTCTTCAAAGGACTCCGGCATATCGCCTTTTGCAAGGAGATAGCCGAAATCGTTGTAAAGCATCGCCTCATCGCTTCCGTATTCTTTGACGGCATCATCAAAATCTCCGCCGTCCGAGAGAAATTTTGCGGCTTCCTGTATCTTTTCTGCGGCGCTCTGCTTTGACTCTTCCGATTCGGCGTCGAATGGGACGTAGACGTGCTTGACCAAAACAAATTCGTCCTTGTAGGCGTCGTATATTTCATAAGAAGTCGGGCGAGCGTTGTAGATATAGTCGTAGTACAGCGCATCGTAGAACATGGAGTGCCAGAAGTTCTGCATATACGCATACTTTGTGACCTTGAGGGAGTTCTCTTCGATTATGGGCTTTACCGAATTCCAGTGAAGCTCGAAATTATCCTTCAGGGCAGCTGCGTTTTCATCTGATATCCGGTAGTCGTTGCTGCGGAGAATGAAAGAAGTTGCCGCAAATGACTTTATGATACCGTCCTCGCTGTCGTCCTCGCTGTCGCCGAGGGATTCCTCTATGTAATCGTGGAACGCTTTCGATACCGTAAAGCCGGTATTTGTGGAGGCGTAAACGTCGTTGTCGGCTTGCGTTTTGTCGGATTCGCCGTCGGCAAGAACGTCATCGAGAGTCTTTCCCGACGGGAGCGATACGGAAACTCTCAGCGAGGGCTCAGCCGTCCTTGCGGCGATAGCGCACAGCTCTTCGACGGATATGACGCTACTGGGAAGGAAAGAGCCGTTTTCATCGGAGCCCGTAAGTATTCCGAGATCGTACAGTGCAAGCACTTCTTCATGCTCCGGCAAAAAGATGCTGACGTCCGGCAGAAAATCGACTTTGCTTATGTCTTCGCCGTCCTTTATCACCTTTGCGAAAACGCTTGCCGCAAACAGCCTTGTGGCGTAGGCGTCTCCGGCGTCGCTCTCACGGCTGATGAGCCCGTTTTCAAGGGCGTAAGTAACTGCGTCATTGCCTTCAAATACCTTCTCGCCTCCGGCGTGAATTACCGCCGCCGCCTTTACTACGTCAAAAGCCCTTGCCGGCGTATTTTCTGAAAAAGCGCCGCCCAGCTCGATAAATCCGTGTTCTTCGGCGTAATTTACGTATTTTGCGTACCATTTGTCTCCGCTTATGCCCTCCGCCGCACTTGCGCATACGGACATGGCGATAAACATAGCCGATATCACAAGCAAAACAATACTTAATTTCTTCATTTTCGGTCTTCCTTTCGTCTCATAGAATTTCTTTTATTTCACTCAGCTTGTAAACCGTCGGCTTGTCCTCCATCTCGGGCGGTACCTTGCCGCGTCTGTAGTTGAACCATATATATTTTAACCCGAATTTTCTCGCGCCTTTTATATCGGCGTTAAGCGAGTCACCTATCATCACAACTTCGTCTTTTTT
>CAJOMW010000002.1 GCA_905235695.1 uncultured Clostridia bacterium
ATCGTTCGGTTTTACGCCTTTGGCGATCAAACCGTGCGCTATGCGGTTGGCAAGACGGTTCAACTCGTCGTAGGTCAGCGTCTTGTCACAGGCGATGACCGCTGTTTTGTCAGGTGTCTTTTGCGCCTGTTCCTCAAAAAGCTGATGGACGCATTTGTTTTTTGGGTATACGGTTGTTGTGTTGTTGAATGTGTGAAACATTGATTTTCCTCATCGCCAATTTTTTGTATTTATGGGATACTTGCAAGCCATACTCATCTTTCTGACTGAACCTTTTTATACCAACTATTGAAAAAATAAAAAGATAATATATTATAGCATTTTTTGATGGAATTTTCAATATAATTCTATGATTTTTAACATTTTTTTCGTGAATATCCCCAAACCCTTACATATTTCTTTCTTTCGCCCGAAAATCGCATAGGCGGACAGTGGTTTTTCATTACATTTCCGTATGCCAGTTCTTGGCAGTCCGCCTTCTCCTGTTTCTTTATATCTGCCCGAAATATCATCCCCGGTTTCCTTCATGGTACGGATCACGCTGTCCAAGGATATTTTTCTGGTCTCACTCAAAAAATTAGCCAGCGTTACCGCGTTGATTGCACGCATGGCGGCAACGGCATTCCGTTCAATACACGGAATCTGCACAAGCCCGCATACCGGATCGCAGGTAAGCCCCAGATGATGCTCCAGCGCAATCTCTGCCGCATATTCAATCTGATCGACCGTAAGATGCAAAAGCTCCCCCAGCGCTGCCGCCGCCATGGCGCACGCGCTGCCGATTTCCGCCTGGCAACCGCATTCCGCGCCGGAGATCGACGCGTTTGTTTTGATCAAATTGCCAATGATCCCGCCTGTTTCCATCGCATGGATGATGTCTTCGTCCCGAAAGCCGTTTTTCTCCCGAAAATAATATAAGACCGCCGGTACGACGCCCGCCGCACCGCATGTAGGCGCCGTAACAACGCGACCGCCCGCCGCATTTTCTTCCCCTACCGCAAACGCATACGCGCATACGATTCGATTCTCCTTTGTCTGCGCGCTTTCATCCATGTGGTGCTGCCCATACAAATATTTTGCTTTCCGCTCAATCCCCAGTCCGCCCGGCAAGATTCCTTCCGCCGACAGACCGCGCCTAATGCAGCTTTGCATCGTCTTCCACATGTCGAGCAGATAAGCGGTAAGTCCTCTCCCCTCCCGTTCCTCTGCATACGCATAAAGCGGCATGGCATGTTGCCTGCAATACGCGGCGATTCGGGCAAAAGACGTATGCTCGTACACATATATGGGCGGCTGTAGGGCGCCTTCTATTTCAATGTCCCCGCCGCCGACGCTGCACGCCCGCACAGACCCGACAGCCGTGTTGTCTTTCCACGCTGTGATTTCCATGGTGTTCGGATGTACTTTTTGTGTCTCGTAATCCGGATGAATTGCTGTATTTTCGCCCAGTATCCGACGTATGACGCGATCTGTACCGTGTCCCATACCCGTTTTGGCAAGCGAGCCGTACAGGGTAACGGAAAATGCGTCCGCGCGGCTGTATTTTTCCCGTGCATACAAACAGATTTTCTCCGGTCCCATGGTATGCGAGCTGGAAGGCCCGCACCCTGCCTTGTAAAGCTCCCGCAGCGATCGCATACCCGTCGGTTTCTCTGTTTGCTTTTTTCCCTCCGTATAAATCTCCTGCGAAAGTCCCAGCGTATGGGATAGCCGGACAAGATTCGGATAAGACGGATACGAAAGTCCGTTTTCCCATTTGGAAACTGCCCGGTTTGTTGTACCGATCCGTTTTGCCAGCTCTGCTTGTGTCAGTCCCTGCCCGATCCGCATTTTTTTAATTTTTTCCCCTAAATTCATATTCATCACCATCCTTATTGTACCGAAATACGGCGGAATATACAAGGGATTTTGGGAAAAAAATGTCAACCGTAGGTTGATTTTTGTTTTTTTTTAATTTTTTACAGACTCCAAAAAATTCTTTTTCTATTGACAAATTTTATTTTTATGTTACAATAAAATAGTTGTGGAATGTCTTTTTTTAAGTCCTTTATAAAGAGAGATCACGTTATGTCAATTAGTAAAAAAGAGCGTTTAAAAAAGCTGCTGACAAAGGGAAATATAATTCTTGCCGCATCTGCAGCCGTGTTTATTGCCGTCTGCGCCGCAATAATCGCAGTGTCATATATTCCGAAGGTTTACGCAAACGTCGTCGCCGAAGCGGGAAGCACCGTCACAGAAGACGAGTTTTTTGAGAAGAATATGCCGTCCGACGCCTGCTTTTTGTCTGATACGGAGGGAATGACCTCGAAAGTCGGTGAGTATGAAATAGTCATAAAGAGCGGCAAAAAGGAATACCATAGCACTCTTTCCGTCGTAGATACCGTGCCGCCGACAGCAAAGGCGGCGGAAGACGCCTTCACATGGGGCGGAATTCTGCCGGAGCCGGAGGATTGCGTTACCGACGTATATGACGCAACTTCCCTCAGATACGAGTGGAAGGACAAGCCGTATATATATGAGGACGGGAATAAGACCGGAACTGTGCTCATTACGGACGAGGGCGGAAACTGCACCGAGATTGCCGTGAGCGTGCTCGTCATTGTCGATGATACGCCGCCGGAAATTACGGGGATATGCGATATGACGCTGTATCTCGGCGAGGAGATCGATTACAAAAGCGGAGTTGAAGTCGTTGACGACAAGGACTCGTCTGCCGTGCTTGAGATAGACGACGGCGAGCTCGATCTGTATAAAGAGGGCGAATATACCGTAGTTTACAGAGCTTATGACGGCGCAGGAAACGAGTCGTATGCGTCTGCGGTAATAACCCTTCTTTCCGAAGAGGAGCCGCCGAAGATAACCGGGGCAAGGGACATCAAGATTCCAATCGGGACCGTTTACGACCTTGAGAGCTTAGTATCGGTCACGGATGACCACGACGTGTCGCCTTGTCTTGCAGTGGAGCATGACGTGAATTTTGACAAAGAGGGCGAGTATACAGTGACCTACCGTGCGTCGGACAGATCCGGCAATGAGAGCGCTGCCGAGGTAAAGGCGGTCGTCGCTGTCGACGTCACTCCGCCGGATATAGGGGCGTTTGATTTTTCGATATTTCTCGGGGATAACGTCAGCTACCGCAAAAATGCTCATGTAACCGATGATTTTGTGGGAGAAGTATCGCTGGATATAGACAGCGGGGAGGTAGATCTCGAAAAAATCGGCACGTACCCCGTGACCTATAAGGCGACAGATGCGTCCGGCAACTCTTCATCAAAGACGGTGTATCTCACCATCGAAGAGCGTCCGGTTATGCTCGACGAGGTGCTGAGAATGGCAGATGAAGTTCTGTCTGAGATAACAGACGACTCCATGACACCCATGCAAAAGGCATACGCCATATTCAAATGGTGTCAGGCGGCATATAGCTATATCGGTACTTCTGTTAAAACCGACTGGGTGAGTGGCGCTTATGAAGGTTTCACAACGAAGAAGGGCGACTGCTACACTGCGTTTGCGCTTGCAAAGGCGCTTCTCACAGAGGCAGGTATAGAAAACGCTGACGTTGTGAAGGTAAAGCGCGTTCCAACGCAGGGAAGCCACTTCTGGAATCTCATAAATCTCGGAGACGGTTGGTATCACTTTGATTCCTGCGTCTTCAAGTACAAAAACGACCTGTTTATGCTTACTGACGAGGAGCTGGCTGATTGGGACAACAAATACTACCGCGACGGACACAGATTTGACGGAAGCGTCCTTCCCGAGAGGGCGACCGAATCCGTGCAGCAGCTCATTGACTATTCAAAGTCAACTCTTGATTAGAAAAACGGAGAAAACGTAATGATACTTGGCGTAATTGGCGGGCTGGGCCCGATGGCGACTGCTTACTTTACCGAGCTTGTCGTAAAAATGACGGATGCCTCGACCGATCAGGAGCATCCGGAAATGATAGTTTACAGCGTTCCGTCGGTGCCCGACAGGACGGCGTATATACTCGGAAAGAGCGACAGCAGTCCCGTTCCGGGGATAGTCGATGCCGGGAGAAAGCTCAGAGAATGGGGCGCAGATGTCATAGCAATGCCCTGCATAACCGCACACTGCTTTCACGAAGAGCTTTCGGAGAAGATAGGGCTGCCCATAATCAACGGCGTTGAGAGCGTCGCACTGTATCTTTGCGGCAAGGGCGTCAGGAACGAGGGCATTATGGCGACCGACGGCACTTTGCAGACGGGGCTTTTCCAAAAGGAGCTCGAAAAGCACGGCATAAAAGCGATAACTCCGTCCCCGGACGGGCAGAAAAGGGTAATGAGCCTGATATATGACGACATAAAGACGGGGCGAGAACCGAATATGGAAAATTTTGAAAAAGTGGAGCGGGAGCTGAAGGCTCTCGGCGCCGAAAACGTGATTCTCGGCTGTACCGAGCTATCGCTGATAAAGCAAAAACACGATATAGGCGATTTTTTCACCGACGCTATGGAGTGCCTTGCGGCGTGTGCCGTGAGGGCGGTGGGAAAGAAAGTCAAAGCGGATTTTTAAGGTTAGGAAGTAGTTTTATGCAGCAGACAAACGTCTTGGAATATCTTGAGAGCACCGTAAAGAGACTGCCGGACAAGGTGGCTTTTGCCGGAGAAAACAGCGAGCTGACCTTTGGCGAGGTTTACGAAAAGAGCCGCGCAATAGGCACGTTCCTTCATTCAAAGGGGCTGTATAACGAGCCTGTCGTTGTGTTCATGGAAAAGAGTCCCGAAATGATAGCGGCGTTTTTCGGCTGCGTGTACGGCGGATGCTTTTACGTTCCGATAGATGCGGAGATGCCGCGGTTCAGAATAGAGCTTATATTTGAGAATTTGAAGCCGAGAGCGGTAATATGCGACAAGGCGGCGAGAGAATCGGCAAAGAGCTTTGAATTTGACGGCGATCTGCTCGATTACGACGCCGTTTCCTCCGGAAATATCGACGGGGGCGCGCTCGAAGAAATAAGAGACAGACAGCTCGACACGGATCCGATATACATCGTATTCACCTCCGGCTCGACCGGCGTTCCGAAGGGCGTTGCGGCGTGCCACCGCTCGGTAATAGACTATATCGAAAACCTTTCCGACGTTCTCGGATTCAATGAGGACACACGCTTTGCGAACCAGACGCCGCTGTATTTTGACGCCTGCCTGAAGGAGCTTTACCCGACGCTTAAATTCGGCGCAACGACGTATCTTGTGCCGAAAAGTCTGTTCATGTTCCCGGTAAAGCTCGTCGAATACATGAACGAACACAGGATAAACACTATATGCTGGGTTGTTTCGGCGCTTACAATGATATCCGCCTTCCGCACGTTTGATAAGGTCGTGCCGCACTATCTGCACACCGTCGCTTTCGGAAGCGAAGTCTTTCCGATAAAGCAGTTCAGACTGTGGAAGGAGGCGCTTCCCGACGCTTCCTTTACAAACCTTTACGGCCCTACGGAGGCAACCGGTATGTGCTGTTATTTCAAGGTCGACAGGGACTTTGAGCTCGACGAGGTAATGCCGATAGGACGGCCGTTCCACAATACCGAGATACTTCTCCTCGGAGAAGACAACAAGCTTGTTAAGGACGGAGAAGTCGGAGAAATATGCGTCAGAGGCACGTCCCTTACTCTCGGATATTACCACGCCTTTGAAAAGACGGGCGAGGCGTTCGTCCAGAATCCGCTGAATGACCGCTATCCGGAGCTGATATACCGCACGGGTGACCTGGGGAAGAGAAACGAGCGCGGAGAGCTTGTATTTGTTTCAAGGAAGGACTATCAGATAAAGCACATGGGACACAGGATAGAGCTGGGCGAGATAGAGGTCAACGTAAATCTTATGCCCGATATATCTATGTCTTGCTGTATCTACGACGGAGAAAAGGGAAAAATAGTGCTGTATTACGTCGGCGGAACTGAGCCGGGCGAGCTTGTGGGAGCGCTTAAAGAAAGGCTGCCGAGATACATGATACCAAATAAAGTCGAAAAGATAGAGAAGATGCCGCTCACCGCAAACGGCAAGATAGACAGAGTAACGCTGAGAAAAAAATACGAATCGGAAAACAAATGCTGATTTGACGATAGAATAAAAATCCGGGAAAGGAACATTTCAAAAAATGAAAGAACTTTTAAACATACTGCTTGAACTTCACCCCGATGTTGATTTTGAGAGCTGTGACACACTTGTTGACGATAAAATACTCGATTCGTTCGACATAATAACGATAATTTCCGAGATAAACGACCGCTTTGACGTCGTTATCCCCGCCGAAGAGATAGTGCCGAAGAATTTCAACTCCGCCGAGGCGCTTTTCAGCCTCATAGAGCGGCTTGAAAACGAATAATCATGCTGTTTACGTCGTATAGCTTCATAGCCTTTCTCGCGGTTGTAATACTGCTGTATTACGTCTTTCCGAAAAAGGCGAGGTGGACTCTTCTGCTTGTTGCGAGCTGCGCCTTTTACGCTTTTGCGGATTACAGGTACCTGTTTTTTATAGCAGTGACGGCGCTGTCAGCATATTTTGCCGCATTGAGGCTCGAGCGGCTGAACAACACCCAAAAGGAGTATATCGGCAAAAATAAAGATATCCTCTCGTCAGAGGAGAAGAAGAGATATAAGGAAGAGATAAAAAAGAAAAAGTGGAGACTGCTTCTTCTCTGCCTTTTCCTCAATCTCGGCATACTTTCGGTTACGAAGTATACGAATTTTGTCATTGCGAACATAAATCACTTTCTGAGCGACGCATCAAAGCTCAGCCCGGTGGATCTCATAATACCCATGGGAATTTCCTTCTACACGTTCCAGACGCTCAGCTACGTTATCGACGTGTACCGTGCAAAGACTTCCGCCCAGCATAATTTCTTCAGGCTGTTTCTGTTTGTGTCCTTCTTCCCTCAGCTCGTGCAGGGACCTATAAGCAGATACGGAGACCTTTCCGAGACGCTGTACGAGGGGCACTCTTTTTCCGCCCACAGCTTTTCCATGGGACTCATGCGTGTGCTGTGGGGGTACTTTAAGAAGGTCGTCATAGCGGACAGGATAATTACCGGCGTCACTTCGCTTATCGGCTCTCCCGAACAATATAAGGGCGTATATGTGTTTATTGCGACGATGTTCTATGCGTTTGAGCTTTACTGCGACTTTACGGGCGGAATAGATATAACGATAGGCATTGCCGAAATGATGGGCATAAAGGTCGCCGAGAACTTTAACCTCCCATATTTTTCAAAGAACATAAAGGAATACTGGAACCGTTGGCATATAACCATGGGCACTTGGTTCACGGACTACATATTCTATCCGATATCCGTGTGCGGCCCGATGCTGAAACTTTCAAAGTGGTCGAGACAGCACCTCGGTCAGAATATCGGAAAGAGGGTAACGGTCTACCTTTCGAGCCTTGCCGTATGGCTTGCGACGGGTATCTGGCACGGCGCGGCATGGAACTTTATAGTTTGGGGACTCATGAACTACGTCGTAATAATGGCGTCTCAGGAGATGGAGCCGCTCTATGCGAGATTTCACAAGAGGTTCAACGTCAGCGGCAAGCCTCTTTACGAGGTCTTTCAGATAATAAGAACGGTACTTCTCATGAGCTTTATAAGAATGTTTGACTGCTACCGGGATGTTCCGCTGACCTTCCGCATGGTCGGAACGGTCTTTACCACATTCAATTTCTCTGCATTTACCGACGGCTCTCTGCTTAAAATAGGGCTTACGGGAGCCGACTATATCGTTCTTCTCGCCGGATTTGTAATCGTGCTTTCGGTAAGTCTTGTAAAGGTGAAGGTCGGGAACGTAAGAGAATACGTCTACGAAAACAGCAATGTGCTCTTCTACGTTCTTGCGGCACTGCTGCTCATTATGACTGTAGTTTTCGGCGCATACGGAGTCGGCTACGACTCTGCGCAGTTTATATATAATCAGTTTTAGGAAGAGTCATGAAAAGAGTAAAAAAGATAATTTTCGCATTTGTCATTGCCTGCTTTGTGATATGCGCCTTTGCTTTTCTTCAGAGGCTGGTTATGCCTAAGTATCAGACGGGCATAGTCGAAGGCTCGATGATAGAGGAGTATTACGACGAGGAAGTACCTCACGAAGTGGTGTTTATAGGCGACTGCGAGGTTTACGAGAACATTTCCACGGTAAGGCTGTACGAAAAATACGGCGTGTCGAGCTATATACGAGGCTCTGCCCAGCAGCTTGCATGGCAGTCATACTACCTGCTCGAAGATACGCTGAGATATGAGACGCCGAAGGTCGTGGTATTCAACGTCCTCTCGCTGAAATACGACACCCCTCAGAGCGAGGCTTACAACCGCATGACGCTTGACGGGATGCGCTGGTCAAAGTCGAAAGCAAAAGCGGTGAACGCTTCCATGACGGAGGGCGAGCACTTTGTGGAGTACGTCTTTCCGCTCCTGCGGTATCATTCGAGAATATTCGAGCTGACAGAGGACGACTTTGTGCACCTGTTCTCAAAGGACAAGGTCACACACAGCGGCTACTATATGCGCGTCGACTCAAAGCCCGAGGGCGAGTTCCCCGAGCCTATGCCGCTGAGAGATTACACCCTCGGCGAGAACGCTATGAGCTACCTCGACAGAATGACAGAGCTCTGCCGTGAAAACGGCATTGAGCTTGTACTCATGAAGGCGCCTACTAAATATCCGCACTGGTATGACGAGTGGGACAGGCAGATAGTCGAATATGCCGCCGATAACGGTCTGCAGTATCTCAACTTTATAGATATGAGGGACGAGGTCGGGCTTGACATGAGCGTTGACACCTATGACGCAGGGCTTCATCTGAACCTTTCGGGAGCAGAAAAAATGGCGGATTTTTTCGGTTGTTGGCTTACGGAGTGCTTCGAGCTCACCGATTTCAGACAGGACGAGAGGGTGAGCGGCATCTGGAAAGAGAAGTCGGACTACTACTACGAAATGAAGCAGAAGCAGACAAGCGAGCTTGAGCAGTACGGCGAGCTTGTCAGCTTTGGAGCAAATGCGGTAAAAGACTGAAAAATACAGTGAAAGGAAATGAAAAATGAAAAAGATAATAATATCCCTGCTTTTGGCGGCGCTTTTGACAGCGCTCTGCGCTTGTAACGACAGCGGCAAAGAGCAGTCGAGTGCGAATGATACCGACAAAGCAGAAATAATGGGCAGCGTCGTTGAGACGGAAGCCGAGGACACGTACACATTTGATATAGGCGGCGCTTCCGTATACGTAGGCGAGAACATGGCGGACGTTCTGCCGCTTACAGGCGAGCCGAAAAGCTATTTTGAGTCCGAGTCATGCGCATTTCAGGGGCTTGACAAGGTGTACACGTATTCCGGCTATACCATCCGCACATACCCGGACGGTCAAGACGATTACGTGCTCAGCATAGAGCTCAGAGATGACACCGTATCAACCCCCGAGGGCGTATATATCGGCGATGCGGAGAGCGATGTAATATCCGCCTACGGAAATCCCGACGAAAAAGGCGACGGCTCTGTCACGTATTACAAGGGCGGCACTGCGCTTACGTTCATTGTGGACGACGACGGGTGCGTCAGCGCTATAACCTATACCGAAAAATAAAGAAGCGGCGCAATGCGCCGCAAAAGGCCGCCGAAAGAGCTCGGCAGCCTTTGTTTTTTATTCACAGGGCGGCAGTTGTGCCGCCTTTTTTAGTAGTTTTGCTTTGAATTTTTCGGATATGACAGCCGCTCCGTTACTTTTTTGCCGCCTTGACTTCGTTTGTGAGCGGTTTTCCCTCGAAAAATTCGTCGAGGTTTTTTAATGTGACGTCGGCGATGTTTTCAAGCGCTTCCTCGGTGAGGAATCCCTGGTGAGAGGTTATGAGCACGTTCGGGCGCGAGACGAGGAGCGCAAGGGTGTCGTCGGTTATAATCTTGTCGGACATATCCTCGTAGAAGAAGTCCGCCTCCTCCTCGTATACGTCGAGCGCCGCGCCTCGTATATTGCCGTGGTTGAGCGCATACAGAAGTGCCTCGCTGTCTATGAGTGCACCTCTTGAGGTGTTTATGATTATTGCACCTTTTTTTATCTTTGCAAACGCATCTGTGCCGATTATATGGTACGTATCGCTCGTGAGCGGGCAGTGGAGCGAGATTACGTCGCTGTTTGAAAGAAGATAATCGAGGTCGGTGTACTCTGCGTCTATGCTGTTATCGGGATAGGGATCGTATGCGAGTACCTTCATTCCGAGTCCGTTGCATATATTGATAAATATCCTTCCTATTTTTCCCGTGCCGATAACGCCGACGGTTTTGCCGTACAGGTCGACGCCGGTCAGACCTGCGATGTTGAAGTTGAAATCTCTTGTGCGTATATATGCTCGGTAGATCTTTCGGTTAAGCGCCATGAGGAGTGCGAGAGCGTGCTCTGCGACGGCGTGCGGAGAGTAGGCGGGAACTCGCACGACGGGGATTTTGCCGAGAGCGGCGTTGAGGTCGACGTTGCTGAAGCCTGCGCTCCTCAGCGCAAGTATCTTTACGCCTCTCTCATACATTCTGTTTATCGCCATCTCGTTTACATTCGAGTTTACGAAGGCGCAGACTGCGTCAAAGCCTTCGGTTATCTTTGCGGTGTGATGGTTCAGCTTTTCCTCAAAGTAGGTAATTTCGTAGTTTTTATTGAGCTTATCGAAGTAGGCTCTGTCGTATGGCTTTGTCTCAAAAAAAGCAAGCTTTTTCATCTTGAATATTCCTCCTTGCATACTTTTTTCTATTTCCATTTTAACATATTTTTTGCTGTTTGGCAAATAATATTATCGTTTTTTGGGATTTTTTCGAGAGGTGGTTCGGCTTTCTTTTTCTGTTGCTCCGGTGAGCAACGTAAAAAGAGCACCAAAAAACTATTTTTATAATATTTTCCCAAAGCTATTGAATTTTTCCAAAGAAAAATGTATAATAATACTGTAAACAGTATTAAACCATACGGGTAAAAAAGAGCCGTCTGCAGCACCAGACGGTTATACCGCTTTATGCATGTTCTGCGAGGTGCCGATGATAGGAAAAAATCCTTCGGATATGCTTATCGACGTGATAAGACAAAACGGAGAGTACAAACTTTTATATAATACGCTTTATAAGTTCTCAGCAGGCGGAAAAAGATATTCTCAGGGACCTGCGCTCATCACGGGCATAGCAGATGGGGTGAGAAACGTCCTTGCCGCAGCTCTTTCGCTTGAAGAGGGACTTAAAGCAAAATCAGAGGAATGTTCAGCCATCCCTCTTATCGTCGTGCCGGACGAAAAGACCGCCTATTCAATGCAGACCAAGCTCTCGGCGTTCCTGGAAAACGTCCTCGTGTTCCCGGCAAGAGATTTTTCTTTTTACAACGTCAGCGCTTCCTCAAGGGAGTGGGAATACGAGCGGCTCAGAGTGCTCAGAGAGATTGCGTCATCGTCCGCCGGCGCTGTCATAGCAGTGCCCGAGGCGGCGCTTTCACTGCTTCCGCCTAAAGAGTATATAAAGGCGGGCAGTAAAATAAAAGTAGGGGACGAAATATCCGTCACCGAGCTGATTAAGACGCTCGACAGATACGGATATTCGAGGACGGATACCGTCGAAGGCGCGGGACAGTACTCACAGAGAGGCGATATTCTCGATATCTTCGTGCCGGACGAACTGTTCCCCGTAAGACTTGAATTTTTCGGAGACGAAATAGATGCGGCAGGCTTCTTTGATACAATGACACAGAGAAGAACGGAAAACATTTCGGAGATCACCGTAACTCCCGTAAACGAAGTCATGCCGGACGCCGACAAAAAGCAGCTCATAGCCGAAAAGCTCGGCGCGCTAAGCAATGCGGCGGAAAAGAAAAAGGACAGCGAGCTTGTGGAATATCTGCAAAAAGAGATCGTCGACCTCGACGGCGGAAGGCTTTCGAGCATAGATAAGTTTTTGCCGGATATATACGACTCGTTCACAACCCTGCTCGACTACGCCGAAGGTCCTCTGTTTGTCTGCGACTATCCGAGAGTGCGCGACAGACTTAATTCCTTCAACTGGCAACTCGGACAGACGCTCATCGACGTCGCCTCACAGGGAAAGATCGCACTTTCCAAGGACAGCGCATGGTGCAAGAGCTACGACGATTTCAAGATAATGCTCACTAAGCGTCCGTGCGTTGTGACGGATACGTTCAGCAGTACGCCGGATTTTGAAATATCGGGGCTGTTTGAGTTTACGTCAAAGCAGACGTCGTCCGTCGAGTGCGGAATCGACATACTGCGTGAGGACCTCGACGGATATCTTCATCAGGGATATAAGACGGTGCTGTGCGTGAGGAGCGTGTCGCAGGCGTCGGAGCTTTGCGACCTACTGAAGGACAGGGGGATAAACGCCGTCGTTTCGGGAAATATTGAGCTAACCTCCATGTCGGATAAACACGTTTATATCGTGCCGAAATCCGAGATGTCGGACGAATTCAGCGGCTTTGAGCTTACAAGGGCAAAATTCGCCTTCCTTTGCGAAGACGCTTCTACTCAGCAGGCAGTATCCCGGGCGCGCCGTTCAAACGAAAGGGCAAAAAAGGCCGCAAAAAACAAGATAAAATCGTACCTTGAGCTGAAGGAAGGGGACTATGTCGTCCACGAACAGCACGGAATAGGTATGTATCAGGGAATAAAGACTCTCACCGTCGCCGGCGTGACGAGGGATTACATTACTATAAAATACGCCGGGACCGACTCGCTTTACGTTCCGTGCGACCAGCTCGATAGGGTGTCAAAATACTCCGGCAAGGGAGAAAACATACCGCTCTCAAAGATGGGCGGCTCAGACTGGGTCAAAAAAAAACAGAAGGCTAAGAAGGCCGCAAAGGACATGGCGAAAGAGCTGATAAGCCTCTACGCCGAGCGTTCGAGACGGCCGGGCTACGCCTTTTCGCCCGACTCCGAATGGCAGAGAGAGTTTGAAGACAACTTTGAATACGAGGAGACCGACGGACAGATAGAGGCGGTAAAAGAGATAAAGGCGGATATGGAAAAGCCCGTCCCGATGGACAGACTGCTTTGCGGAGACGTCGGCTTCGGAAAGACGGAGGTCGCACTGCGCGCCGCATTTAAGTGCGTGATGGACGGCAAGCAGGCGGCGGTGCTCGTTCCGACTACGATTCTCGCCTTCCAGCACTTCCGCACGTTTTCTTCGAGAATGCACGGCTTTCCGATAAGGATAGAGATGCTGTCGAGATACGTCTCTCCAAAAAACGCAAAGGCAATACTTGAAAAGCTCGAAAAGGGCGAGATAGATATAGTTATAGGCACTCATAAGCTGCTCGGAAAGAACGTCAGGTTTCATGACCTCGGACTTCTCATAGTCGACGAAGAGCAGCGCTTCGGCGTGTCTCATAAGGAGCGCCTCAAGGAGCTTTCAAAGCAGGTGGACGTCCTCACGCTTACCGCAACGCCAATACCCCGCACCTTCAACATGGCGCTTGTGGGCATACGAGATATGTCTGTCCTCGAGGAGGCACCTATCGACAGATACCCCGTGCAGACCTACGTTCTCGAATACGACACGGGCATTATCGGCGAGGCGATAAAGAAGGAGCTGAGGCGCGGCGGACAGGTGTTCTATATGCACAATAAGGTCGAGGACATAGAGAACGTCGCCGCGAGAATAAAGGCGATAGTCCCGGATGCGGTGATAGCCGTCGCACACGGACAGATGCCGCAGGAGGATATAAGCGAAATATGGTACGAGATGACCGAGGGAAATATCGACGTTCTCGTATGCACGACGATAATAGAGACCGGCGTTGACGTTCCGAACGCAAACACCCTCATAATCGAGGACGCCGACAAGCTCGGACTTGCGCAGCTCCACCAGATAAGGGGCAGGGTAGGGCGCTCAAACAGACGCGCGTACGCCTACTTTACGTGGCGGCCGGAGAATATGCTGAATGAAACGGCGAGCAAGCGCCTTGTTGCGATAAAGGAGTTTACCGAGTTCGGATCGGGCTTCAAGATAGCAATGCGTGACCTCGAGATAAGGGGTGCGGGAAATCTTCTCGGCGCAGAGCAGTCGGGGCACATGGAGGCCGTCGGGTACGATATGTTCATAAAGATACTCGAACAGGCGGTGCTTGAGGAAAAGGGCGAAAAGGCAGAGGAAAAGAAGGAGTGCCAGATAGACCTTGGAGTAAGCGCATATATACCGGAGAAATATATAAAGCGTCCGGCAGGCAGAATAGAGATGTACAAGAGGATATCCGAGATAAAGTCGGCAAGCGATGCGGACGACGTGTCGGACGAGATGGAGGACAGATACGGCGAAATGCCGCGCGAGACAAAGAACCTCATCATGGTGGCGTCGATAAAGGCAAGGTGTACGGATCTCGGAATAGAAAAGGTCGTATACAACGGCGGAAAGCTCGCAATATACCCGTCGGAGACTCCGACAAGGGAGCAGACCGTGTCACTTGCGACGAAATTCCCCGGGAAAGTGCTCACGTCTCTCGGAAAAAGCCCGTGCTACAATATCAAGACGAGCAACTTTGGAGAAGTAGGCGCCATACTCGAAGAAATATTTAAGATTTATTCAACAAATTGACGGTACTTTGTGATACAATATCCTTGTGTTAAAATGCTCAGATCGGAGGAATCGCCATGAAAAGAATAACAGCACTTCTGTGCGCCGCTTTGATGTGTATTTCCGTTCTCGTCTCATGCTCGGGCGGCACAAAAAATGCGGCTATGTCCGTAAAGGACTCAGGCAGCGTTTCTATAAATTTTCTGTACCTTCTGACTTCGATACATAAGTCCATGTACTCGGAGCTTGTAAACGCATACGGCGGCGACTGGGATTACGAGGTCAGCGCCGAAAAGGGCACGACGTTTTCCGATATGATATACGATATGACTGTCCGCTCCGCGAGAAGCTCGCTTATATGCGAGTATCTGCACGACAAGGTATACTCTCTGCCGATAAGCGACGAGCAAAAGAAAAACATAGACGGTCAGATAGACAGCCTTGTGGCAAAGTACGGCTCAAAGCAGAAGCTTGAGGAAGCGCTCTCGGTGTACAGCGCGGACATAAGTTCTCTCAGACGGTATCTGGAGCTCAGCGTCAAGCAGGCGGATCTCTATACCTGTTTTTACCGTGACGACGGAGAGTGTCCAATTCCGCAGAGCGAAATAAGAGACTATTTTAAAGACAACTACTCGATAGTGACGCACATATATTTCAACATCGGCTCAAAGCAGAAGGAGGACGGCACTTACGTCTCCTTCACGGAAGACGAGATAGCCCGGATACGCGAGAAGGCTACGGATATCTATAACAGGATACTCGCCGGAGAGGACTTCTACGAGCTGAGAACGGACTATTCCGAGGACGTGTACGAAGAATATTACTATCCGAACGGCTTTTTCGTCACGAACGACACGACGTTCCCGACAGAGTTCACCAAGGCGGCGCTCGACATGAAGGTCGGCGAGTACAGAATGGTCGAGAGCAGCGGAAGCGGCGGAAGAGGCATCCATATAATGTACAGGTTGCCTATGGACGCAGATCTTTACAATACGGACGCCAATGTTTACAATACAATAAAAAATCTGCTCGAGGCAGACGACTTTGAAGAGCGTATAGCGGAATACGCAGACCTTGTCACCGAAAACCAAGATATAATAGCACAGCTGAACGTCAGAGTAGTTCCCGAATATGCAATAGACTGATAAAAAAAGCAAAACCAAAGAAAATAAATAATGCAATACGGCGGAAAGGATGATGGATTTGAAGGTAAAGGGCTCGGACGTAAAGAGCAAGGTGTTCTTTTCGGTGCTTTTTACGGTCTTTTTCCTGCTTGCGGCGTCGATAATGCCGTACGTCGGTTTTGAAGTGCCGGGAACGGCGCTCAGGATAGTGCCGGACATCCTGTTTTCGCTCAGCATTGCGGCAGGGATAGTATACGAGAGAAAGCCGGCGTCTGTAATTGCGCTCATCTTCGGCTTTATGAGCGACGTCTTTATAACGCCCCCTGTCCACCTCTCTCCGCTTTTGTTTTTTCTCGGCGCATATTACTCGTCAAAAGCAGTCGGCGCATTTACCAGGGTGAACTGCCTTACGGCGACCGTCGCATCTATCCCGTTTTTCCTGCTCAGAACGATAGTCGGCGGAGTTTATCTCATTTCACGCGGAGGTATGGGATTTTTTGAAATACTCAAGACGGTACTTCTTCCGGAGCTTGCGATGAACGTGATAAGCATGTTCTTTGTTTACATAGTCGTCAACTTTTTGTATAAGCGATTCAAACGCAGATTTTATATATGACCGATAACCGAAACGGAAAGGATGTCAATGTCTTTATGGAGAAATTTGAAAAAATATTCAACGCCGTTGTAGGACAGTCCGGAGGTCCGACCTGTGCGATAAACGCAACGCTTGCCGGAGTTATAAAAAGCTGCATGGATTCGGATAAGATAGGCACGGTTTACGGCATGAAAAACGGTATCGAGGGACTTCTGAAGGACGAATTGATACCCCTTGACGGATACTTCAAGGACAGCGAGCAGCTATCCCTTCTGTGCTCGACGCCTGCCGCCGCTCTCGGATCATGCCGCGTAAAAATTTCCGACGACGGATACTGTGAGAAAATATCAGAGGTGCTTGAAAAGCACGATATCCGTTACTTCTTTTACATAGGCGGCAACGACAGCATGGACGCCGTCGAAAAGCTTGCGAAATATCAAAAAGAAAATCCCCGATCCTATGCCGCAAAAGTGAAATTTATAGGAGTGCCGAAGACAATAGATAACGACCTGTGCGGCACCGACCACACGCCGGGCTTTGGCTCTGCGGCAAAGTTTATTGCCTGCTCCGTTGCCGAGATAGCCCGCGACTGTGCGGTCTATGCCCAAAAGGCGGTCACGATAATAGAGGTAATGGGACGAGACGCCGGATGGCTCACCGCATCTGCGGCGCTCGCAAAGCACATAGGCGGCGTCGGAGCGGATCTCATATATCTGCCCGAGGTGCCGTTTGACAGCGAAAGATTCATAGAAGACGTAAAGGACAAGCTCGATGGCGGAGAAAAGCCCTACGTTATAGTTGCCGTCTCAGAGGGCATAAAAAGCAAGGACGGCGAATACACGGCAAAGAGCGGAATGAGCGGAGTAAAGGACATTTTCGGGCACGCATATCTGGCGGGCACGGGAAAGTATCTCGAAAACCTGGTCAGAGAAAAGATAGGCTGCAAGTGCCGTTCCGTGGAGCTCAGCGTGCTCCAGAGGTGCGCTTCGCATATAGCCTCAGCCACGGACATAGACGAGTCGTTTCTGATAGGGAGAAAGGCAGTCGAGGCGGCGCTTGTCGGAAAGAACGGCAGAATGATGACCTTCGTAAGAACCGCTAAAGACGGCTACGGAGTTGAAATATCGGACGAAGATGTATCGGTTATAGCAAACAAGGCAAAGCACGTGCCGCCTTCCTTCATTTCGGACGACGGAAAGAACGTAAGCGGCGAGTGCATAGAGTATCTTTTGCCGCTGATTTGCGGCGAACGGCATATAAAATATGAAAAAGGACTGCCGGTGCATTTCTCTTTCTGAAGCGATATATGCAAATTGTTTATATTTTGAAACAATATATGGTCAAATTCAACAAAAAAACATATCAATATTGACATTGCCGCTCTTATGGTGTAAAATATCAATAATAGGCAGAATATGCATTTTCATGGGAAACCGTGAATAGATAAGTTTGGAGGATCCTTAAGCCAATGAAAGCAAAAAAATTCCCGACAATTATGTTGATAATCGTTCTGGCGCTGACGTGCGTCTTTGCTTCCGGATGTTCAAAAAACGGAAATAACGACGAGAGCGAGACGAGCGGAATCGTCACGCTCAATATGTTTGTGATAACAGAGCAGGAGACGAGTCCCGACGCCGCAAGAGCGGTACAGATGGCGATAAATGAGATAACCGTTCCTCAGAACAAGATGCTCGTAAAGATAAACTATCTCACAAAAGACGAGTATTGGGACGCAGTCGGCGCCGCGGAAGAAGCCGTAAAGAACTACAAGGCGCCCGAAAAGGCCGCTTCGTCCGAAGAAGAGGATGAAAAAAAGACGATAGATAAGATGTCCTTCAACGAAGCTATCGACTACGTCTTCGAGATAGACGATATTGAGCTTACGCGTCCGCAGATAGATATTCTCGTCGTAGACGAATACGACAAGTTCGTAGAGCTGGTAAACGACGGCAGACTTGCGGAGATTGACATAAAGTATGACAGAAAGGCACTGACCAAGTACATACACCCGACTGTCTTTGCAACCACCACCGTAAACAAGAAGACCTACGGCATACCCGCAAACTTCGGTATGCAGGGCGAGTACGAGTTCCTCGTATTCAATAAGAACCTCCTCGACAAGTACGGATATACCGTTCACGACCTCAGAAAAATAGAGGATATGGGCGGTTATCTCAGAGCAATAAAGAACGGCGAGAGCGGCGTATATCCCATCTCCGACATACCCGAGCTCTCGGGTGCCGAGATATACGACGGCATACTCTACACGCTCTCCGACTTCACGTCGGTATCCGACAACGCATTCCCCGTCTACCTCAACAACGCCGGTTACGTAAATTATCTGAACACCGTTTCCCAATACAGGAAAAACGGCTACGTCGCTTCGTATGACGGAGTTAAGAACACAAAATATGCGATAGAATACAGAAAGACCGAGGATCTGCTCGAGCACGAGTGGACGGACGAAGACGGCACGACTTATCAGGCTTACCTCTACGATATACCGAGAGTTGAGACCTCTTCCGCCTTTAAGTCTGCAATGTGCGTATCGGCATACTCCGCAAACCGCAGTAAGGCGGCGGAGCTTATAGAGCTCTTCAACCTCGATCCCGAGCTTGCGAATTTGCTCCAGTACGGCATAGAGGGAAAGAATTACAGGGCGGAGGACGGAATAGTCACATTGATAGACACAAGTCCCGAAGACACCTACAGAATGAATAATTTCCTCACGGGAAATACCTATATCAAGTATACGGCTGAAGAAGACGCCGACTATGTTGAAAAGGCAAAGGCGGCAAATCTCTCAACTGCGCCGAGCGCATTCTTCGGATTCAATCTTAGCTTTGATGACGTCGCTTCCGAGTCTGTCTACGACTGCGTAAAGAGATTCTCGACAACCGCTCTCGAAAAGATAGCAAACGGCGAGATGACGGTCGACGAAGCGTTCAATATCGCAAACAGACAGCTCATAGCTCTCGGATGCAGATGGAATGACTCCGGCACGGCGCTTCTCGGCGTATTCGGAACGCTCGCTGCCGATCAGAAGGCGTCCGCCAAGGCAAATACAAGCTCCTTCAAGCTCTCAAAGGACGTTGAGACGTACAACGACGTATACATGTCCTCCGAGGAATTGGCAGAGGAAGAAGCCGAGAGAGAGGCACTTGAGGCGGAGCTTGAAGCCGAAAAAGCCGCAGAAAGAGAGGCTGAGCTTGAGGCGCTCATAGAGGCGGAGAACGCAGCCGCTGATGCAGAGGGCGAACAGACCGAAGAAACGACTGCCGACGGGGAAGCGTCGGAAGAGTAATACCCAAAAGACTGCTCAGCTCCGGCAATGCTATGCTTGCCGGAGCTGTTTTGGCCTAATGCGGAGTCGTGTTTTGCCGAAAAAACGAAAAACAAGGAAGGGCGGAAAATCGAATGAACGAAAGAGATATATGGTCAATGGTGCTGGAACGGCTCGAAAAGGTCCACGGCTTTTCCGCTATAACGGTGAGCTTGTGGTTTGACAGCATGGCTATGGAAAAGCTGACTCCCGACGCCGCTTATTTTTCGACAGATAACGATCTCAAGAAAAACATAATAGAATCGAAATACGCTCCGATAATAAAGGAAGACCTCAAGGAGATACTCGGCTTTGACGTTGACGTAGTCGTCATATCCACCGAAAAAGCCGCTTTTTCACAGCAATTTGAGGAGGCGGAGCGGAGGAGACAATCAAAGAAGCTCGAGGAGACTGTTGAAAAGCTCGACGCAAAACAGGTAAAGACGGACGATGGCGAGAGCTATGCAGAAGCAGACGGCTGCGGCTTCATGGACTCCGCAGCAAAGCGCTCGTCAAATGTCTTTATTTCTCCGTCGCTGCCGGACTACTCACCGACGTATACCTTTGACAACTTCGTCGTCGGCAACTCCAACAGCCTTGCCTATAAAATGGCGCTCGCCGTTGCAGAGCGTCCGGCTGTCGTTGCAAATCCCCTTTTCCTGCACGGACTTCCGGGGCTCGGAAAGACGCACCTGCTCTACGCCATAACACGGAAGATAGCCCTCGACCACCCCGAGTTCAGCATAATATACACCAAGGGCGAGGACTTCACCAACGAGCTTGTGGAGGCGCTTGCAAACAAGACGCCGATACTCTTCCGCGAGAAATACAGAAATGCGGACGTTCTGCTCATAGACGACATACAGTTTATCGCCGGAAAAGAGAGCATACAGGAGGAGTTCTTCCACACCTACGAGGCACTCTTTGAGGCCGGAAAGCAGATAATCGTAACGTCAGACCGCCCGCCTAAGGATATAAAGACGCTCGCCGACAGACTTCGCTCGAGATTTGAGCACGGTATAATCGCCGACATACAGCCGCCGGACCTCGAGCTGAGAGCCGCCATCTTCAAGCGCAAGGCAAGGGATCTTGACATGAACGTGCCCAACGACGTAATCATGTATCTTGCCGAGAACATAACTGACAACATCCGTCAGATAGAGGGCGCACTGAAAAAGATAAGAGCGCTCGCCTTCCTCGACGGCACGGATATAACCATGGAGCACGCTAAAATTGCCGTAAACGATATTCTTACCGCAAAAGCCAACGCCATTTCTCCCGAAAAGGTCATAAGCTACGTCTCGCAGGTCTACGATATACCGTTTGAGGATATAGTCGGAAAGCGCCGCACGGATTCCGTCGCCTTTGCAAGGCAGGTCGCAATATATATCCTGAGAGAGCTGACCGACCTGTCCACAATCACTATCGGCAAGGTCTTCAACAGGGATTATTCTACAATAATATCCTCCAGCGAGAAGATAAAGCGCCTCAGAGAGAGCGATCCCGCCTTCGAGGCAAAGCTCGACGACATGATGAAGGACGTAAAGTCCCTTATGTACTGATATATGAAGCGTGACGGAAAATATCTTCCCGAAATAGGCAAAAAGCCGCTCCCGATGTTCCCGGACGAGCTTGGAGAGGGGCAGATACCCGACTTTGTTTACGTGACGGGCGACGCATACGTCGATCACCCGTCCTTCGGCACGGCTATAATCGGAAGAATACTTGAAGACGCCGGCTTTACGGTCGGCATAATAGCTCAGCCCGACTACAAGAGCGCATATAAGGACGGAAGCGGCAAGGGCGTGTGCGTGTTCGGCAGACCTCGCCTCGGTTTTCTCGTAAGCTCCGGCAATATGGACTCAATGGTCGCTCATTATACCGTCTCAAAAAAGAGAAGGGGAGAGGACTACTATTCCCCGAACATGGAGATAGGGCTTCGCCCAGACAGAGCCATCATAGTCTACTGCAACAGGATACGCGAGGCTTATGGGGACGTGCCGATAATAATCGGAGGCGTCGAGGCGTCTCTGAGAAGATTTGCGCACTACGACTATTGGGACGACAAGGTAAGAAGAAGCGTGCTCATTGATTCTCAGGCAGATATACTGAGCTACGGCATGGGCGAATATTCCATTCCGGAAATTGCCAGACTTCTCGATAAAGGCGTCCCCGTCAAAAAAATAAGAGGAGTCCGCGGAACGGTTTTTGCCGCGGAATTTGACTATAAGCCGGAGTTTGACTTCGTAGACACCTATAAATACGACGAGCTGAAAACAGACAAGAAGATATACGCAAAGGCGTTTAAGATTCAGTACGCAAATCAGAGCCCGTTTGACGGTAAGGCGGTCGTGGAATATTACGACAACAAGAAGATAGTGCAGAATCCTCCGTCGCCGCTTCTTACGAGAGAGGATATGGACAGGGTGTATTCGCTCCCGTATACGAGGACGTGGCACCCGTATTACGACGCTTTCGGGGGAATAGCGGCGCTTAGCGAAGTCGAGTTTTCCATAACGCATAACAGAGGGTGCTTTGGCGGCTGCGCTTTTTGCTCTATCGCCTTTCACCAGGGCAGAAACGTCGTATCGAGGAGCATTGAGTCCGTCGTCGAGGAGGCGAGACTTCTCACGACGCTCCCGAATTTCAAGGGATATATACACGACATCGGAGGACCGACGGCAAACTTCCGGTACGGTCCCTGCGAGAAGGTGCAGAACGGCGAGAAGGGCGTTTGCAAAGAGAGAAGATGTCTTGCACCTCAGCCATGCAAAAACCTTGTGTGCGACCACAGCGAGTATGTAGAGCTTCTCGAAAAGGTCTCGGCGCTTCCCAAAATAAAGAAGGTGTTTGTCCGCTCGGGCGTCAGATTCGACTACGCAATATACGATAAGGACGACACGTTTATAAAAATGCTGGTCACAAGACACGTCAGCGGACAGCTCAAAACTGCGCCGGAGCACATCTCCGACAACGTTCTGAAATACATGGGAAAGCCGGAAATATCGGTATACGAGCGCTTTTGCGACAAGTATTTCTCGGTGTGCAGACAGGCAGGGCTTGAG
>CAJOMW010000003.1 GCA_905235695.1 uncultured Clostridia bacterium
TCCGACAACGTTCTGAAATACATGGGAAAGCCGGAAATATCGGTATACGAGCGCTTTTGCGACAAGTATTTCTCGGTGTGCAGACAGGCAGGGCTTGAGCAGTATATAGTGCCGTACCTCATGTCGTCCCACCCCGGAAGCACGCTCGACGATGCAATAGATCTTGCTCTGTATCTGAAGAAGCACAATATCCGCCCCGAGCAGGTGCAGGACTTTTACCCGACGCCCGGCACCGCCGCGACCACCATGTACTATACAGGGCTTGATCCGTTTACCATGCTGCCGGTCGAGGTCACAAAGGACTACGAGCAAAAGCGTATGCAGAGGGCTCTTCTCCAGTCGACGAGAAAGGAAAACTACGAGCTTGTCAGGCGTGCCATAGAGCTTTCCCACCGAGAGGACGCAAAAGCTCTCCTGCCGAGAGCGGCGTTTTATAAAGACGGCGGAAAACAGCATGAAAATACAGGAAAAAGCAATAAAAATCAGAAGAAAAACCGTTCCTTCGGCAAAAAGGACGGCAAAAGCAGGGAAAGCTCGCCGCCGATAGCCGGAAAAGGCAATAAAAACGATAAATGCGGCGATAGAGGAAAAAAGAAAAACCGCCTGCGATAACAAGCGGTTTGAAAAAACGGATTTACGGTACTCAGATCTGTTCTTCGCCGTCGGTGAGGACGTTTCTCTCTCTGAAGAGAAGAGAAATGCACCAGAGAGCGGAAAGACCGACGATGACGTATACTATGCGGCTTACGATGTTGTCCTGACCGCCGAAGAGCCATGCCACAATATCAAACTGGAAGAGACCTACGCTTCCCCAGTTGAGACCGCCTATTATCGAAAGAATAAGAGCTATTCGATCAAGCATTTATATTCAACTCCTTTGAATACTTATATAGTAAAACGAGCCGTTCGAAGCCATTCCGGCTTGAACTTCTCATTCCGAGATTATTATTTGCCCCGAGAATGAAATTATGCGCTCAAAGGAATTACTGAATATGTAAAATCTGCATTTTTTATCAAAAGGATTGAAAATATATGAGAATGAGAAAAAAGAAGAACCTTCCTTCAAGAATGGAAGCGTGTTCGGATATACATGTAAAAGAGCCGACCGAAATGAAGGGCAAGTGGAGAGAGCTTGCAAAGGGCAAAAGCATAGCCATTGAGATAGGCTGCGGCAAAGGCGGCTTTATAAGCGAGCTTGCCGCGAGAAATCCCGACGTCTTTTACATAGGCTTTGAAAAAATAGCCGACGTAATAGTAATGGCCATGGAAAAGGTCAGGAGAGCCGAGCTGAAAAACGTCGTATTTATCTGCGACGACGCGACGAACCTGAAAGAAATCTTTGAAGATGGCGAGATAGACGAAATATATCTGAATTTCTCCGATCCGTGGCCGAAGAAAAAGCACGCAAAGCGCAGACTCACATATATAAGTTTTCTCGAAATTTATAAATTTATCATAAAAGACGGCGGAAAAATTTACTTCAAGACGGATAACAGACAGCTTTTCGATTTTTCGCTGACGCAGTTTGAAGAGGCAAGCATAAAGCTCTCCGACGTCACTTTTGACCTTCATAATTCCGAGTACGAGAAGGACAACATACACACCGAATACGAGGACAACTTCTCCGCAAAGGGATTTACCATAAACCGCCTTGTCGGAACGGTGGATAAATCACAGGGAAAAGATCAAGAGAAGAACGAGAGAATATGATAACGGACGATATAAGAGAAGAACTGCTCAGAGAGCAGGATAAGAATTATCGCGATTTTCAAGTAAAGCTCATACCGACGTCAGACGCCAATAAGGTTATCGGGGTACGGACTCCGGCTTTAAGAACGTACGCAAAAAGGCTGATTAAAGAGCCGGACGTTTCCTTGTTTCTCAGGAATCTTCCGCATTTGTATTTTGAGGAGAATCAGCTTCACGCCTTCATTATTTCGGAAATGAAGGACTATGACAAATGCATAGAGGAGGTAGAAAGCTTCTTGCCGTATATAGACAACTGGGCTACGTGCGATCAGATGTCGCCAAAGGTCTTTAAGAAGCATAGGCAGGAGCTTCTGAGCCATATACATATCTGGGTTGAATCGGAGGAAACTTATACGATAAGATTTGGGATACGTATGCTTATGCAGTACTTTCTGGAAGATGAATTTGAAGGCGCATATCCGGAGACGGTTGCAGGTATAAGGTCGGAAGAATACTACGTAAATATGATGATCGCCTGGTACTTTGCGACGGCACTCTCAAAGCAGTACGATAAGATTATTCCGTTTTTCGAGAATCGACGATTAGACGATTGGACGCACAACAAGGCCGTGCAGAAGTCGCTTGAGAGCTTTCGCATCACGCCGGAGCAGAAGGAGTATCTGAAAAGTCTAAGAGTAAAGAAGTGAAAGCAAAGTCCGTTGGCGGCGCGAAAGCGCCGCTTTTCTTATGTCGGATTGATTTGTTTCTTTCGTTTATATTTTTATGAATATAATTTAACTCTCCCAAAGTCCGTATTTTACCTTTATTCTCTCTATCTTTTCCGCCATCGGCTCTGCCGCAAACCACAGGAAAAACGCCGTCGATATCGCATGCACAAGGTCAAAGGGTATTCCCGTAACGTATGATGCGAGCACCATGCTGAGAGTCGGCTCGTTCTGCGAGAGAAGCACCGTAACGGGATTCATTATACCGCCGTATATTATCAGCGCCGAAAGAGCGCCGAAAATGCAGAGAGACGCCTTGCTCTTGCCGATAATGCCCGCTGCCGACAGCAGTCCTGCGATAAATCCCACTATTCCGAACGCAAACATCTGCCACGGCGTCCACGGCCCCTGCCCGAAAATGAAGTTGGACACAAAGCCGGTGACAGCCCCTATGAGAAATCCTGTCTCGGCGCCGAGCGTCACGCCGGATATGATGATTATCGCAAGAACCGGCTTGAAGTGCGGAAGCATGAAGAACGCCGTCCGTCCCATGACGGCTATTGCGCACAGCACGCTTATCACAACTATCTCCCGCGCCTTTGGCCGACGTCTCTCAAAGGCGGCGAAAAACGGGATCATTGTCTCGAGAATTATCAGTAGGCTTATAAAATAGTATTTTCTGTCGTAAAGAAAATACATTCCGAACAGTATCGTCAGCGGAACGGCTATCAGCAGGAGCACAAGCGAAAGAAGCGTACGCCTTGATAAAACTCCGCCCGGTCTTGAAGCCGTAACGAACTCCGTTTCTTTGCTCTGCGGAAAAAAGCAAATCACGGCAAAAATCGCAAAAATTACGGATAGTATCTGCAAAAGCCCTATATCTGCGCCGTCTGCTATCTTTATATTCAAAATCTCGGCTCCGAAGTACCTGAAAACCGAAATTGCCGCAAAAATCAGCGAAAATACAATGCCGCCAACCGTTCTTCCGGCTATCTTTTTCGCTTTTTTTTCGCCCTTTTGAGGGCTTTCTCCGCCGCTGTCCGCACTGTCAAAAAAATCGTCGGACAAAAGCGGCAATGAAATTTCCGGCGGCTCTTTTCCGCAGCCGAGTATAACGTCCGACGTCGTCACGGCGCGCGGCAAAACGCTTCTCGCCATGCGGCTTGCCAAGGTCGTATAGTAGCTCTTTGACGAGAACACATCGCGTGCGCTTGAGCAGGAAGTTATCCTGCCGTCGAAAAAGAAGGCGCACCTGTCCGCATTCTCTGCGCAGAACTCTACGTCGTGCGACACCATAACGACGGTAATTCCTTTTTCGGAGAGCTTTTTCAAAATCGCCGCAAATATCTGCTTGTACCTTGCGTCCATGAACTTTGTAGGCTCGTCGAGCATCAGTATTTTCGGTCGGCGCAGGAGTACCTTTGCCATCGCCGCTCTCTGCTGCTCTCCGCCGGAGAGGTCGTACGGATGTGCGTCGAGAAGCTCATCTATCATGCAAAGCTCCGATACTTCGTTTATCATCTTTTGTTTAGCCCGGTCAGTTATCTTTTCGTCCGAAAGCATTTCGAGAAGGTCGAGCCGAACCGTCTTTCTCGCAAACAGCGTCTGCGGATCCTGCGGAAGAACTCCGAGGACTTTGCCGTATATGCTGCCTGCTTTATCTATATCTTCGCCGTCTATGCGCACCTTTCCCCTGTACGGTCTCAGAAGACCGCTCATAATTGACAGAGCCGTCGTCTTTCCCGTGCCGTTTCCGCCGACTATTGAGTATATCTCGCCTTGGTATATTTGCGCTGACATACCCCGTATGACGTCGGGCAGTTCTTTTTCATATCTGAAATATACGTTCTCAACCTCCACGACTGTCCTTCTGCCGGCAAAATCCTTTTTGCTCTCCTTGATAAGCTCCGGGCGCAGGGCGTGGCTCTCAGCGTATTTTTCGAGCCATACTTTGCCGTCCCTTACGGTATAAGGGCGGCTTTCAACGCCGTCCTCAACGGCACAGCTTATGCGAAGAGGCGCCGGGAGTGCGGCACACATTCCGTGCCCTCTTATTGCGCCAGCAACGCCGCTTGGCTTTTCATCCGCTATGATTTTACCCTCGTCCATGACTATTACTCTGTCTGACATCGGGAAAGCCTCTTCGAGCCTGTGCTCGGAAATAATTACCGTCGTTCCGGTCTCCTTGTTTATCCGCTCGAGGGCGCTCATAAATTCGTGAGCCGATATGGGGCAGAGATTGCTCGTAGGCTCGTCGAGAATGAGCACCGACGGCTGCATTACCATAACGGACGCAAGTGCGAGAAGCTGCTTCTGACCGCCCGAGAGCGTGCTGACGCTTTGGTGGAATACGCCTTGCAGACCGAAAAACGACGCCGTTTCCGCAACTCTTTGGCGTATCTGCTCATTGTCATATCCCAGGCTTTCAAGCCCGAACGCCATCTCGTGCCATACCTTGTCCGTGACGGTCTGATTGTCGGGGTTTTGCATGACAAAGCCTATCTCTTGTGCAAGACGGCGCTCGCCGCAGTCTGAGAGGGGCAGACCGTCGTAATATATATTTCCGCTCTTTTTGCCGTGCGGAGATATAGCCGGCTTCAGGAGGCGGAGAAGTGTGGTTTTTCCGCAGCCGGAGAAACCGCAGAGAGTCACAAATTCTCCGCGGTTTACGGTAAGATTTACGCCGCTTAAGGCTTCTTTATCCCTTCCGGGATAAGTAAAGCTCAGATCTTCGATCTTAAAGACTTCCACCGCCATGCCTCCCTTATTTCAATTATCACCGGTATCAGACACAGCGCGAAATACGCCGCAAAAACGCTGACGCCGAAAACGGATATATCCGCTCCCCTTACTGAAGGGTAATATCTGAAGCTCGTGTATCCGAGGATCGCTCCGACAAAAGAGTACAGAGCGAGAGAGACGACCGTTACGAGCGCAAAGGCGTCTCTCTTGTCAAATTTATACGTAGTAAAGGAGCTCCTCCTGCCAAGGCCGTAGCCGCGCGCCTTCATGCTGTCGGAGGTGTCTATCGAGTTTTCAAGCGACCAGGTAACGAGTATGGATATTATCGCAACGCCGCTTTTTATACGCTCGGAAAATTTTCCGTGCGAAGTGTCCTTGCCAATGCACTTTCTCGCAGACGATATTTCCCTCATCTTAACTCCGAGTCTCGGAACAAATCTGAGCGTCATCGAGAGCAGAAGGGCAAGGGAGGGGGCTATCCTCCCGAAAACATATATGAATTTGTCGCTCGTCATGACTTTGCTCATGCATGAAAACCAGCATATAACGCATATTATCATGACAGATGCGGAAAATCCGTAAAGGACAGACTCCATAGTCAGCGGATTTCCGCTCGGAAGGTATCCTATAACGGTTACGCCCTCGTGATTGAAGAGAGGGTTTATAAGCGTCATGAGTATGATTGTCGGTATCATGTAGAGAAGGTTTCGTGTAACGTTCTTTGCTCCGCCGAGAAGCGCAGAATAAGAGAAGGCGCCGAAAAGCGATGCGAGAAGGCAGACAGGGTGCGTGAAAAACGCCGAAAATACGATGATTACGAAAAAATAAACGGCGTTCACCAGTGGGTGATACGTTCTGAATTCGTTCACGCGCTTTCTCCTTTCCTGCCTGTTTACTGCTCGGCGTTTTTAGGCGAATATCCGCCTCCGACGTCGCTGCCGAGATCGCAGGTGTATACCCATTCGACAACGTCTCCGTCTCTCAGCTCATACCTCGAGCATCCGTAGTTCGGGAACCATCCGTTTACCCTGTACATCCAGCCCGAAAGCTCTCCGCAGTCAAATTCGTATATGTTCGCTATGCCCTCGATATATGCGCTGTTGAATATCGGGGTGCTGGAAAATTCCATGTGTATTTTGTTCTTCCTCATCTCTCGAAGCAGAAGGTTGAACACGCTCTCACCCTCGTAGAAGGTGACCTCCCTTGCGGCAAATATAACGCCGTCCTCGGGCAGTAGCTCTGTCTTTTCGGGATCAAAAAGATAGAGATTTGAAAAGATGGTATCGCACCTTACCGAAAGCGTGCATGTCAGCTCTTTATCTGATATTTCAGCGTCATTGGGTTCTATCGGGAGAGGGTGCTCCTCCGGCAAGGGCACAGCGCTGTATTCGCCTGTTTCCGTACTGCTTTGCAGAGGAGCTTCATTCTTTTCATCCGGTATTATAGGCTTTTCTTCGCCCTTATCGTCTGCAAGCGGCAGCCCGTCATCCTTTTCGGAAAGCGGCAGGTCGTTTTCCTCGCCTGAAGGCGCTTCCTGAGGCTGCTTTTCAAAATTTTCCGGGCCTGCTTCTTCTTCGCTTTTTTCTTCTTCGCTTGCTTCCTCTTCGCTTGCTTCCGACTCTTCTTCGCCGCTTTTATCCTCCGTGTTTTCTTCGGATATTTCATACTCCTCCGGCACTTCCCGAGCATTTCTTTCACTGCCGATTTCGGGGACTGCGGTCTGCTTTGGAATATTGCCGCCCCAAAAGAATGCCGCCGCAAGGACGATAACGACTACCGCCGCCGCTATTATCTTTCTACTGTGCTTCTTCATGCAAAACCTCTTACAGAAGCCTTGACAGCGAGAGCATATTGTATATCATAAACGCCACTTCGCTTCTCGTCACCGCTTCTTTAGCCCTTATTTCAAGCTCATTCTTGTCTGCTATTCCCTTGTCCGCACAAAATGCGACGTCTTCCACTGCCCAGTCCGATATTTTCACATAGTCCATGTAGGCGGCGAGTATATTTCTCGCTTCAAATGCGCCGTATGCGCCGTCAATACCTGCAAGACGCGCCGCACGGGCAGTCATAACGTACGCTTCTTCGCGCGTTATCGTGCCGCCCGGATTAAATTCCGTGTCGGATAAACCTTTTACTATGCCGTAGTAATATGCCGTGCCGATGTAATCGTAAAACCAGTCGCCGCCGTCAACGTCCAAAAACGCATCCGACGAATGGAACGGAAGTCCGAGACTTCTGACCACTATCGCCGCATACTCCGCCCTTGTCATACTGCTGTCGGGGTCAAATACGCCGTCCGACTTGCCGTTTATTATTCCTCTTTCGGCAAGCGCCTCGATTTTTTCCCTGTTTTTATCGCTTGCCGCATCCTGAAACGTCTTTCTTTCGCCTGTTACTTCCGCTTTGCGGACGTCTGTGTGCTTTCCGGGCAGACCGAATGAATAATCATCGCCTTCTGGCGGCGTGTCTGACGCATCAGCCATATTGTAGAGACTGCTCTGCCCCTCATAAAAGCGCCTCATTGCCGCAAGCGCATAGAAGGCCTGCTCAGTCGCCATTGCATCGGTGTCGTCTGCATTCTTTACGTGCTTAAACCCCTTGTGCGGCACATAGTATGTCATAAGACAGTCGTAGGCGGTTTTGCCGTTTTTGGCAAAGCGCTCATCGTCCGGAGATATTCCGTATTCGCAGAGCGCCGTTATCACCTGGGCAATGCTCTCCGCAGTCTCGGTTCCGACTGTCTCAAAGCCGCCGTTTTCTTTCTGCGCTTTTGAGAGCGCAGAAAGCGCTCTGTCCGACGCCGCCTTTACGTTGTCTCTTTCCCGGTAAAAGGCGATCGCCTGGAGCGCCATTGCCGTGACGTCTGCGTCGGCGTCATTTCCCGACAGCGTCCAGCCTCCGTCGCTCGTCTGCCTTTCGAGAATATGTGCGAGATACTTTTCTTTTGCCGACGTAGCCTGCTCATCGTCCGCTCCGCCGCAATCGAGGGCTATGAGCGCAAAGATGGCCCCGTTGATTCCCTGCCGCACCGTGCTGTCATAGTCGAGAAGCGGCGAGACGAGGTCGTACCCCGATACGTTCCTCGGGTCCTTCCCGAGCGACGCCAGAGCTATTACAAGCCTCGAGTACTCCGTGTACTTTCTGTCGCTCAGAACTCCGCCGCGCTCTCTTAAATAGCTCCCGACGTTTTCACAGTATTTTTCAAAGTATCCGTCCGGCACCTTCTCGCCGCTTCTCGCAAGTCCGAAAATCGCCCACTCTCCGCCGACAGAGCCGACGGAGGGCGATGGATAAGACGAGACCATACAGCCTGCCACGTCGCTTATTACACCGTCAAGGTCGTATTCCTCGCAGAATACCGTAACAGACAGGCAGAGTATTGCCGCAATGCAGATAAATGCCGAAAATAACTTTTTCATCTTACCACTCTTCTTTTAAGCCGCTTTCTTTTCGCAGAAGCGCATGAATATCTGTGCGACCTGTGCGCGCGAAGCGGTTTCGCCGGGCGATAGAACGCCGCTTGCCGTGCCGTTTATCAGCCCGGATGCGACTGCCCACTGCATCTCTTCTTTTGCCCAGTCGCTTATTTTGCCGCTGTCGGAATATTCGTCAAGGGAAGCCGATTTGTCCGTGACATAGCCCTTGTAGAAGGCGTAGCGGTAGAATATTACGGCTATCTCTTCGCGCGTCACTTCATCATAAGGCGCAAAGTGCGATTCGTCCTTGCCCTTTACTATGCCGCTCTCAGACGCCCATGTAACCGCATCGAGATACCAGTCTTCCTCCAGGTCCTCAAATATGTTTTCTCCGCCGCTTTCTGACGGATTTTCGAGCCTGTAAAGGACGGTCACCGTCATAGCCCTCGTCATGCTGTCATAAGGCGCAAAGAGGTCTTCGGATACTCCGTTGAACAGTCCGTTTTCGACTGCGAAGCTTACCGCCGCCTCATACCATGCGCCGCTTTCAACGTCCGAGAAAAGGCGGCTTTGCCCTTCGTGCTCTTCGTCGGACGAATTTTCCGTGCTCTCCCACTTAGCGTAGAGCGTTATGTCTGAAGTGACCTTTGACGAGAAGTCGTACTCTGCTGTGCAGTCCTTGTCGGTGTACCAGCCGGCAAGCGCAAAGCCCTCTTTTGTCGGATCGGCCGGCTTTGCCGCCGCACTGCCCTTTTCGACGGTCTTTGAAGCGACTTCGCTGCCGCCGTCGGTGTCAAAGGTGACCGTGCAGTACGTAACGCTTGCAGAGCCGCCGGAGGACGAACTGCCGGATGACGAACTGCCGTAGCCGCCTTCGTAATCGGATTCCTTTGTGTAGTCGTCCGTGTAGAACCACTTTATCGTGTCGCCCTGCGACAGGGTGCGGGAAGCGTAGCCCTCGTCCGCAATATGACCGTTGTGACGGTACATCCAGCCGGAATTCGGACCGTTGTCAAATTCGGCAATTCCGTTTATTTCTGAAATATATGCGCCGTCCGTCGTGTAGTCAAGCCCTGCGTTGCCGAGTATCATTTCGGTGAGATATTTGACCGTAGATCCGGCAGGAACCCTGACGGTCTGAGACGGTATCCAGGACGGATTTGTGTGCTTTGAAGTATAAGAGCCGCTTTCTGCGTCGTAGTGAACGGCGTCGCCCGTGAGCGAGAACTTTACGGAAACCAAGCTGTCCGACGAGCCGCCCGAGCTCTTCCTCGTTACGGTAACATTATAAATTTTCTCATTTTCGCCGTTTTGAGACGTGACTTTAAAGGTGAATTTGTTTTCCCCTTCGGAAATTCCGACGGATGGGCTCGTCTCGCCGCTCGAAAGATGAACCGTCTCCGATATGCCGTCTCCGGAAATCCCGACAGAAGCGTACTCGTCTGCGGTTTCAGCCGTGAAGCGGACTGACGAAACGGATGACGCAACGGTAAATGCAACGCTTCCGTCTTCGCCCGGATAATTTTTAACGTCGCCGGGGGTGAGCGTTATGGAATTGAGGTCGGCGTTTGATTCGGCGGAGGATACGCCGGAAATATCTATCATGTATATGACCGGCTCGGCCTGGCCCTCCTGGACGATTATTCTCAGCTTGTTTACAGCGGAGATCGCATTGCTGCTCTCGCCGGATATAACTCTCCCGTCAGATACGTATATGTTTGCGTCGGGGTTTTGGGAGACAGGCGTCACGGTCAGCGTGCCTGCTCCGTCTGCACTTGCGGAGTAGGAGTACTTTCCGTCTTCAAGCGCTATGTCGCCGCCGTTTATTGAAAGGGACTCAAGTCCTCTGCTGACGCCGACGGGCGTGTCATTTGACATTGCTCTGAGCACCGTCTTTATCTCGGGCGATTTTTCGCCGAGTCCTTTGTCGTAGCTGAGAACGGGATTGTATATCTTTATGTAGCTTATTTCGTCGAGAACTACCGGATCGCCTTTTTCGTCGACAGCCCACGCAAGGTCAAAGCCGTCGCCGTTGTAGAACGTATCGTGATCCTTAACGTATGGATTTTGCGCCTTATTTCCCGCTCCGGTGCTCTCGGCGTGGCTGTCAGCGTAGCCGAAGGGATAGAAGCCGCTCTCTATCATGGTGCCGGTGAAGGATACAGACTGAGCAGAGTAGGTTTCGTTGCCTCCTATGCCTGCCTGATATGAGGAGTATACCGATGGGTTAGGATAATAGCTCTGATTGTGAAACGGGTTCTTCGGAATAACGCCGCTGCCTCCTAAGCTGTCGGTCCAGGGAACGTCCGCCGCGCCCGAGAAGGACGTGTCGGGATTCTCATAGGTAACTGTGACGTCATGCTTGGAGGACGCGAGATAATATGCGCTTCCGGCAAGCTCGTACCACGTTTCTCCGTCCTTTGATACCATCACCGCCGCAGGCTCAGCCGCACCGGATGAGGTAGTGCCGCCGGGATTTTTAAAGCAGTTGCCGATAACTATAAAATCTATGCCGTATGGGTTGTTCGGATCGTTCTTAATGGGATTTTCATACTTGTACACGACGTTTCCGCCGAACGAGCCGAGGGTGATGAGAGCCGAGCCGCCGAGAGTGCGGACGGGATCTGAATAGCTGTCGAGATTTACGAACTGCCCGGGGGCGGGGAGGTAGGATAACACTTCGCTTGGGGAGTCCGTCTGCTCCACCGTAACGATGCATCCGGGAGCGATTATCGGGCAGTCGACTTCACCCGTCTCGAAGGTAGACCAGTCAAGCGTCACCGTGTCTCTTACCGTTCCGCTCGCCGTGACGTAATACGTCCCCTCCTCTGCAAAAGAGAGTGTAACTTTGCCGCTTTCATCGGTTATTTTACCGTCCGCCGCCTCAAATGCGCCGTCTTTCCATGTCCCGACGGAAATGCCGGATAAAGGCACGTCCTTAAGCCTGTCCTCCGTGTACGCCATGCCGGAGTGACCGACGAGCGTCAGGGTGAACTCCTCGCCCTGCTTTACGGTCTTTTCGGAATCCGTGAAGTAGGTGTACCAGTCACCGTAGTACATGTTGTCCTTGTTTATCGAGACGACGACCTTGTCGCCGTCCTTTACTGTATCAACAGTAACGCCTGTCTTTATTCCGACGTCGTTTACAGTCACAAGAGAATTATATGTGTCTCTTCCCCAAATTTTTGAAACTGCAACGTATCCGTATTCATCAGACAATGAATATCCGTCTTCGCTGTTGTAAGCCTTGTGCGCCGCTTTGAGAGCCTCGTCAACGGAATAAACTCCGTCTTTGTCTTCGTCTTCAACGCGAGCAGGTCTTGACAGCATGACAAGACCGTCATTGTCGCTTGCGAGAACGCCCTCGTCGCTGACGGTGAAATACACGGTTATTCCGCTGATCTCACCGCTGTCGGCAAAAGCGCAGAGTGGCACAGTGCCTATCAGCAAAAATAAAGACAGCAGCAAGCTTAAAAATCGTTTGGTTTTCATGTTTTTTTCGACTCCTTTTTGTTTGTGTGTAGAGATATTTTACAAAAATACTACCAATTAACATTTTATCACACTTTTCATATTAAATCAATGATTTTTGAGGAAAAAAGCATTTTTGGGGCTTTTTTGCACATTGTGGCAAATTTTTTGGCAAAGTCTGTTAAAATCTTAGCAAAATAAACAACTTTGCAAAAAATTATTAACGAACTGATACATTTTTTTTAACGCTCAACCTTGAAAATGCATTTCAATATATGATATAATAAAACAGCATGTATAAAAGCTCGACTTTTTATATTTAAGTATGTCAAATAACAAGCGAAAGGAGTCGGCAAAGCCATGGTAAAGACCTTCAGGGGCGGAATACACGTTCCGAGCGAGAAGAACACGAAAAACTCGCCGATAGTTGAGTTCCCCTCTCCGTCAATCGTCTCGATACCGATGCAGCAGCATATAGGCGCGCCTGCTTCCCCCTTAGTCAAAAAGGGAGACTACGTAAAAGTAGGACAGACGATCGGAAAAACAGATGCTGGGCTGTCATGCCCGGTCCATGCGAGCGTTTCGGGAACGGTAAAGGACGTTGAGATGCGCCCCTCGTACACCGGATACGGAAAGACTGCTCACGTCATAATAGAAAACGATTTTACAGACACTGTATCGGAGGAGGTAAAGCCCTACTCCGGCAACATTTCGGACCTTACGACCGAAGAGATAATAGAGCGCGTAAAAAACGCCGGGATATCCGGCATGGGAGGAGCGGCGTTCCCGACCTATGCGAAAATATCGTCTGCCATAGGCAAGGCTGAGGACGTTATAGTCAACTGCGCCGAGTGTGAGCCGTACATAACCGCAAATCACCGTCTCATGCTTGAGGAGCCGGAGAGGATAATAGGCGGAGTTCGCATAATCCTCAAAGCTCTTGGCCTCAGCCACGCAATATTTGCGATAGAGGACAACAAAAAGGATGCGGCGAGCGTTCTGATGGAAAAGCTCTCGGAGGATGAGAACCTCGACGTCGTGCTTCTCAAGACAAAGTACCCTCAGGGCGACGAGAGACAGCTCATATATGCGATAAAGGGCGTAGAGCTTCCGGCCGGAAAGCTGCCGGCGGACGTAGGGTGCGTCATATTCAACGCCGAGACCTGCGCTGCGATAAACTCGGCGATAAAAGAGGGTATGCCGCTGATAAAGAGAATAGTCACGATAGACGGAGATGCAATAGGCGAGCCGAAAAATATCCGGGTTCCGATAGGTACGAGCTACGAGGACATATTCGCATTCTGCGGAGGCGTAAAGGATAACGTGTCGAGAGTCATAAGCGGCGGTCCCATGATGGGAAACGCACAGTGGGACTATAACTCGGTAGTCATGAAGAACACCTCGGCGCTGCTCGTGCTCTCGGACGAAAACAAGAAAAAACAGCCTGCACCTGCCTGCATACACTGCGGAAAGTGCGTCGGAGTTTGTCCGATGCACCTCATGCCAAACTATCTCGCCGCCTTTTCCGCCGCCGAGAACGAGGAAATGTGCGAAAAGATAGGAGTTATGTCCTGCGTTGAGTGCGGCTGCTGTACGTATAATTGCCCGGGAAGGGTTCCGATAGTACAGCACATAAGAAATATGAAATCTCAGATAAGCACAAAGCGCAAGAAGATGGCGGCGGCCGCCGCCGATAAGATGTAAAGGGGGCAGGCATTTTGACTGAAAACACACAGAGCAGAAAATTTCTCAGAATGAGCGCCTCGCCTCACGTACATACGCATCTTACAACGACGTATATCATGCTCGACGTGATAATCGCGCTCCTTCCGGCGCTTGCCTGGAGCATATACATATTCGGACTGCGCGCGCTTACGGTGACTGCCGTTTCGGTGCTGTCGTGCGTTATATTTGAGTATCTTTACAGAAAGATAACCCGAAAGCCGAGTACCATAAAAGACCTGTCGGCAGTAGTGACCGGTATGCTTCTCGCCATGTCCCTTCCTGCATCGGTGCCGCTCTGGATGCCGGTGCTCGGAAGCTTCTTTGCGATAGTTATAGTAAAACAGCTCTACGGCGGCATAGGCAAGAACGTGGTAAACCCGGCGCTTGCCGCAAGAGTGTTCCTCTTCATGTCTTTTTCCTCGGAGATGTCGTCTTTTTACGAGCCGCATACGGCTCTGCCGGCCTTTTCCTCGGAGATAGACGCAGTTGCGTCGGCAACGCCTCTCTCGCTTCTCCAGAAGGGCAATGTTCCGGATATAAGCCTTTTTGATATGTTTATAGGTGATATGCCGGGATGTATCGGAGAAATATCGGTGACGCTGCTGCTTCTGGGCGGAATATATCTGCTGTGCAAAAGAGTTATAACATGGCATATTCCCGTAACCTTCATTGCGACCGTCGCAGTATTTTCACTGATATTCCCGACCGGAGACATGGGCGGGCTGGAGTTCATGCTCTACGAGCTGTGCTCGGGCGGTCTCATGCTCGGCGCAATCTTCATGGCGACGGACTACGCCACGAGCCCCGTCACTCCGAAAGGCCGCCTCATATACGGCTTCGGATGCGGACTTATTACGGTATTTATAAGATATTTCGGATATCCCGAGGGCGTATCTTTTGCAATTCTCATTATGAATCTGCTGACACTTGCGCTTGACAAGTGGACAAAGCCCACGAAGTTCGGAGGTGCTAAAGATGCAAAACGGTAATTCTAAAGGCGGCTCCGCAAAATTTATAATAGTGACGGCACTTAAACTGCTCGTTATATGCGCTCTGGTAGCCGCTCTCGTCGCATTCGTCAATTTTGTCACCAAGGACAGAATAGAGCTCAATGAAAAGCTCTCAACGGCTTTGGCTCTGACCGATATATACAGCTCGGACGACCTTGAGTTCTACGTCGACGACAACGGCGAATACGCAGTGCGTATGACCGACGGCAGCGACTTTGGCTCGTGCATGATAACTGAGATCGAAGAACCGCTTAAAGACGTAGATGCGGTCTACACAATAAAGGACAACGGCGGAAACGTCTTCGGCTACTGCGTAGAGGCGTCTCCGATGGGCTTCAAGGACGAGGTCGGAATGATAGTTGCGATAACTCCCTCCGTATCCGTCAAGGACGTTCAGATAATCTCCATTTCGGATACAAAGGGCATAGGCGACAAGGTGACAAAGCGTGATTTTCTCGATAAATTCACCGATAAGACCTACGGCTTCTCGCAGAATTCAGCAGAGCTTAAAGATATAGTCATAGCAGGCTCGACAAGGACGAGCGAGCCGGTGACAAAGGCAGTAGATACAGCGCTTGAGCAGATAAGGGCGCTTGTCGGCTCCCAGAAAACAAACTCGGAGGAGGGGATAGAAAATGAGTGAAAATAAAAAGCCCTCTCTGAAGACGAGACTTTTCGAGGGCCTGTTCGATCAGAACCCGATACTCGTACAGCTTCTCGGCACCTGCCCGACGCTTGCGACCACAACATCCATGAAAAACGGCGTAGGTATGGGAGTTTCGGCAATGGCGGTGCTGATAATGTCAAACCTGCTGATATCCCTGCTCCGCAAGTTTATTCCGAAACAGGTCAGAATAGCGGCGTACATAGTGATAATATCCGGATTTGTAACGGCGGTAGAGCTTCTCATAAAGGCGTTTGTTCCTTCACTTGACGCTTCGCTCGGACTGTTCATCCCTCTTATCGTCGTCAACTGCATAATCCTTGCGAGAGCTGAGGCGTACGCATCGAAAAATCCTCCTCTCGACTCCGCTCTCGACGGACTTTTCATGGGACTCGGCTTTACGTTTGCCCTCGGAGTTCTCGGAGCTGTCCGTGAGCTTATAGGAAACGGCACAATATGGGATATCGACGTGTCGTTTGGCGTATATCCGGGAATCGCAATGTTCACACAGCCTGCGGGCGCATTTATTACGCTCGGCGTGGTTATAGCGGTCGTGAACGCCGCTAAAGCGTATTCCGCAAAAAGAAAGGGAGGGGATAAGTAATGTCATTTACCGCACTTATAGGACTGTTTATCTCGTCCATACTCATAAACAACTACATATTCTCGAGATTTCTCGGAATATGCCCGTTCCTCGGGCTGTCCGAAAAGTCGTCGACGGCGGTAGGCATGGGATGCGCCGTTACCTTCGTAATGACGGTATCGACGGCGGTGACTTGGTGCATATACCACTTTGTGCTCGTCCCGAGCGGACTTGAGTACCTCAAGACCATCGCCTTTATCCTCGTAATTGCCGCACTCGTTCAGTTTATAGAAATGTTTTTGCGCCGCTATGTGCCGTCGCTCTACTCTGCGCTCGGCATATATCTGCCGCTCATAACGACAAACTGCGCAATACTCGGCTCGGCTCTTCTCTGCATACAGAACGAGTACGAGTTCATTCCGTCGGTCGTATTCAGCTTTGGCTCCGCACTTGGATTTACGCTTGCCATAGTGCTGTTCTCATTTGTAAGAGAGCGTGTCGCACTTGCCGAGACGCCGAAATGCTTCAGGGGTACGCCGATAGCTCTCGTCACCGCCGGACTTATAGCAATGGCGTTTTCGGGATTTTCAAGCATAAAACTTCCGTTTTGAGGTAAGAGAGGAAGGTTTTGATGGTTAATATTTTATGGGCTTTTATCTGGTTTGCCGTAATAAGCGGTATTCTCGGACTGCTTTTGGCGTTCGCGAGCAAGGTGTTTGCGGTAAAGACGGATGAGAGAATAGAGAAGATATCCGAGTGTCTGCCCGGCGCAAACTGCGGCGGCTGCGGATACACCGGATGCGAGGCTCTCGCAAAGGCGATAGTCGAGGGAAAGGCTGATGTTGCGGCGTGCAACTCCGCTTCCGACGAAAAGCTTGAGGAGATAGCGGCGATAATGGGCGTAGAGGCGAAAACGCCGGTACGCTACCGTGCACAGGTAATGTGCTCGGGAACACATGAGCTTGCAAAGAAAAAGTACATATACGACGGAATAGCCGACTGCGTGGCGGCGAACAAGCTCGCCGGCGGAGATAAGCTCTGTCCGAACGGCTGCATTGGTCTGGGCACCTGCAAAGCCGCCTGCAAATTTGACGCTATACATATAATAAACGGCGTTGCGGCGGTGGATTACAACAAGTGCAGAGCCTGCGGCTCATGCGTTGCGGTCTGCCCGAAGCAGATAATAAAGCTGATACCGTTTGACTCAAAGCACTGGGTTGGCTGCCGCTCGAGCGACAAGGGCGCAGTAACACGCACGTACTGCGACGTAGGGTGCATAGCCTGCAAGATGTGTGAGAAAAAATGTCCTGCAGGAGCAATAAAGGTCGATAACTTCGTAGCCTCCATAGACTATGAAAAGTGCATCGGGTGCGGCGAATGTGAAAAGACCTGCCCGAGAAAGATAATATGGTCAAGCAGAGCGCAGACCGATGAAGGTCTGATAAGGGATAAGGAGGGCGTTTCGGACGTTCCGGCCGGGACAGCCGTTTGAAAAAAAGTATTCGCCGCGGGGTTTTCTCCGCGGCGCTTTTTGCAAAATCGGAAAACTGCAAAATAAAACGGAAAGTTGCAAAATAAAATGGTGAAAATAATTGACTTTACGGTAAATCTATGGTAAAATTTATCCGTGTAAGTTTGTTTATCCGGAGGAATTAAAAATGTCAAAAAAACTACACCTTATATGCAATGCTCACATAGATCCCGTATGGCAGTGGGAATGGGAGGAAGGTGCGGCTGAAACGCTCTCGACCTTCCGCATCGCCGCAGATTTCTGCGAAGAGTACGACAACTTTGTGTTCTGCCACAACGAGGCTCTTCTCTACGAGTGGATAGAGGAGTACGACAAGGATCTGTTCGAGCACATAAGAGAGCTTGTCAAAAAGGGAAAATGGCACATTATGGGCGGCTGGTTCCTCCAGCCCGACTGCAATATGCCGTCAGGCGAAGCATTCGTAAGACAGATATACGAGGGAAGAAAATACTTCCTCGAAAAGTTCGGAGTTGTTCCGACGGTAGGCGTCAACGTAGACCCGTTCGGTCACTCGAGAGGTCTCGTTCAGATAATGAAAAAGAGCGGCTACGACGGCTATCTCTTTATGCGCCCGGGCGACGGAGACAGGTTTATAAAGCTTCCCGGCGACGAATTCAAGTGGATAGGATATGACGGATCCGAAGTTACGGCTGTCAGAATGAGGGGCGGATATAATTCCAGAAAGGGAAAAGCCACCGAAAAAATACGCCAATATATCGATTTGTGCAATGAGGACGATTTCTTCCTCTGCCTCTGGGGAATAGGAAACCACGGCGGCGGTCCGTCAAAGAAGGACCTCGACGACATAGATGCGCTCACAAAGGAGCTTTCCGAAAAAGGCGTTGAGCTTATACAGTCTACCCCCGAAAAGTACGTCGAGGAGGTAAACAAATACCACGACATTCCGACCTACGACAAGAGCCTCAACAGCTGGGCTGTCGGCTGTTATACGAGCCAGGTGCGCATAAAGCAGAAATACCGCCTTGCGGAAAACACTCTGTTTATGACCGAGAAAATGTGCTCGCACGCATCCCTTTCCGGACTTATGGAGTACCCCGAAAAGGAATTTGCCGAGGCTATATACGATATTCTCACCGTGCAGTTCCACGACTCACTGCCCGGCTCGTCCGTTCAGCCCGTCGAGGAGATGGCGCTCAGAAAGCTCGATCATGCGCTTGAGATACTCTCAAGAGTAAAGGCGCGCGCGTTCTTTGCCCTTTCCGCCGGACAGAAGAAGGCGGATGAGGACAAGATACCCATGCTGGTATACAATCCGTATCCCTATAAGATAAACGGCGATTTTATATGCGAGTTCATGCTCTGGGATCAGAACTGGAACGACGAATACCTCATGCCGCGCGTTCATGGCAGTGACGGAAAGATACTCCCCTCTCAGTGCGAGAAGGAAAACAGCACGATACCGCTTGAGTGGCGAAAGAGAGTAGTGTTCAGCGCAACGCTTGAGCCGATGAGCCTGAACCGCTTTGACTGCGCCTTTGATTCCGTTCCCTCAAAGCCCGTTCCGTCTCTCACCCATAACGACACGCACTACATATTTGACGGCGACTCTTACAGAGTTGAGATAAACCGCTCCACCGGTCTTGTTGACGTCTATTCCGACGGCAAGACGAACTACGTCAGGGAAAACGCATTCGCACTCGAAGTTTTCGACGACAATTTCGACCCGTGGTATATGGAGCGCACCTCATGGAAGGACAAGATAGGCGAGTTTACGCTCCTCACCCCCGAGGAGGCGAGCGTTTTCTGCCATACCGACAAGCCGATTGACGGCGTTCACGTGATAGAGAGCGGCGACGTTCGCACGGTTGTGGAGGCGGTGTTCGGCTACGAGTCCTCAAGGGCGAGAGTCAAGTACATATTCTCAAAGAACGGCAAATTCAGCATGGATATAAGGATACAGTGGGACAGACGTCAAAAGCTCGTAAAGCTCAATATCCCGTCGTCCTTTGCATCGACCGAATGTATAGGCGAACACGCCTACGGCAGGGAAACGCTCAAGACTTCGCTCGAGGAGAACGTATCTCAGAAGTACATTGCTCTCTGCTCGGATGAGAAGGCGATCCTTGCGATAAATAACGGCGTATACGGCTCGTCTTACGACGACGAAAACAGCTCTCTCAAGATAACCCTTCTCCGCTCGCCGTCATATACGGCTCACCCGCTTCAGGACAGAGTGGTCATGCCGCAGGACAGATATATGCCGTATATCGAGCAGGGCGAACGCGATTTCAGCTTTACTTTTGATATAGGAGAGAGAGAGAATATACTCGACGGTGCGGCAAGGCAGGCTCTCATATTCAACGAGCAGCCGATGTCACTCTCGTTCTATCCGACAGGCGTGGGAAAAATCCCGTCGTCGCCGCTCAGGCTTGAAGGAAACGGCACCGTAGACGTTACTGCTTTTAAAAAGGCGGATGACGGAAACGGCTATATAATCCGCCTATTCAATTCGACGGAAAAGCCGCAGAACGCCACCCTTTCGCTATTTGATAAGTCTGCTTCGCTTAACCTAGGAAAATACGAGATAAAGACTGTCAGATATGACGGAGAAAAGCTTTCAGAGACGGATATTCTGGAAAACCTGCTTGACGGCAAAAAATAATTCTGTTATATAAAGTTGAGGAACCTATATTATGGGATATTCAAAACAGGTTGTTGAAAAGGTAAGGGAAGAGTACGCCGCAAAGCGGGAAAACGCGGAAAAAGCGGTGACATCCCGCACGGCGGAAATGTATGCGAAGGTCCCCGAGCTGAAAAGGATAGACGATGCGCTGTCATCGACCGGACTGAGAATATACAGGACCGCTCTCGAGGGAAAAGACGGGCTTGAGGAGCGTGTAGACGCACTAAAAAAAGAGACCGAATCCCTTCGCGACGACAAGCGCCGAATACTTAAAATGGCAGGCAAGCCGGAGGATTACCTCGACATAAAATACGCCTGCCCAAAGTGCTCGGATACCGGGTACGTAGGTCTCGATATGTGCGACTGCATGAGAAAGGCGCTTATTAAAGCCTCTTACGAATCATCCGGGCTCGGAGCGGCGCTTAAAGAGCAGGGCTTTGACAATTTCGACCTTGAGTACTATTCGGACAAAAAGGCTTCGGGCGGTATAAGCCCGAGGGAGAATATGTCATATATCGTATCGGAAGCCAAGAGCTACGTCAAAAACTTCGG
>CAJOMW010000004.1 GCA_905235695.1 uncultured Clostridia bacterium
AATAATAGAATATGCGCTAACCTCAACAGGTCTCGAAAATTCAAAGGAAAGCGCTGTAATGATTGGCGATTCAAAGTTTGATGTGCTCGGTGCGAGAAAAGCAGGCATCGACGCCGTCGCCGTGTCATACGGCTTCGGCTCAATGGAGGAGCTTATCGAAAGCAGTCCTGTAAAGATATGCAAAAACGTAGAAGAGCTGCGGGATTATTTACTATACTGACGGCAAAAATCGAAAAATAATACATTTTGTAAATAAAATCGCTTACATTGGTAAATAATCACATAGTTATGAGTATTTCTTTGTAATTTATGATAAAATAAGTGTTTGTAAAAAACATTTTAGGGGTATATTATGATTAGAAACGATTTAAGAAATATTGCAATAGTTGCGCACGTCGACCACGGCAAGACAACGCTCGTCGACGAGATGCTCAAGCAGAGCGGAACGTTCAGAGACAATCAAGTTGTTGCGGAACGCGTCATGGACAACAATGACCTTGAAAGAGAGAGAGGTATCACGATACTTGCAAAGAACACCTCGCTCGTATACAAGGACATCAAAATAAACGTCGTAGACACACCCGGACATGCCGACTTCGGAGGCGAAGTTGAGCGCATACTCAAGATGGTAAACGGCGTTCTGCTGCTCGTTGACGCCTTTGAAGGCACAATGCCGCAGACAAGATTTGTGCTTCAGAAAGCCCTTGAGCTCGGTCACAGAGTCGTAGTGGTCATAAACAAGATCGACAGGCCCGGCGCAAGAGTACTTGAAGTCGTAGATGAAGTTCTCGAGCTGCTTATATCTCTTGACGCTACCGACGAACAGCTCGACAGCCCGGTCGTATTCTGCTCCGGAAGAAACGGCACGGCGTCAATGTCGCCGGACGGTCAGGATACTAATCTTGAGGCTCTCTTTGAGACTATAATCAACCACATTCCGGCTCCGGACGTAGACGTAGACGGACCAGCCCAGATGCTCGTATCGAATATAGACTACAACGATTACGTCGGAAGAATAGCTACGGGACGAATTGAGCGCGGTACGATAAAGAAGAACCAGGACGTTGTTATATGCAATCACCACGGATCTCATGAGCCGTATAACGCCAAGGCAGCAAATCTCTTTACGATAGACGGACTCAAGAGAGTACCTGTTGAGTCTGCGACCGCAGGCGATATAGTGTGTATATCCGGCGTTGAGAACATAACTATCGGTGATACCATTTGCGACGTGTCCACCCCGGAAGCCCTCCCCTTCGTCAAAATATCAGAGCCTACGCTTGAGATGACGTTCTCCGTAAACGATTCGCCGTTTGCAGGCACAGAGGGAAAGTACTGCACTTCAAGACATCTTCGTGACAGACTTTACAGAGAGCTTCTCAAGGACGTCTCCCTCAAGGTTGAGGACGGCACTTCAAGCGAGAATTTCAAAGTCATGGGCAGAGGCGAAATGCATCTCTCGATACTTATAGAGACCATGCGCCGCGAGGGATATGAATTCCAGGTCAGTGCGCCGAGAGTGCTCTTCAAGGAGATTGACGGCGTACTCAGCGAGCCTCTTGAAGAAGTATCATGCGAGGTGCCTCAGGACTATGTCGGCTCCGTCATTGAAAAGCTCGGTTCGAGAAAGGGCGAAATGGTAGATATGACGCCGCACGGCGACAGAATGAACGTAGTGTTCCACATTCCTACGCGCGGTCTCTTTGGATACAGAAACGAATTTCTCACCGACACACGCGGAGAAGGCATAATAAACTCGCTCTTTATCGGCTACACGCCGTTCAAGGGCGATATCCCCAAACGTACCACCGGCTCACTTGTTGCTTATGAAACCGGAAAGACGACCACCTACGGCATATTCAATGCGCAGGAGCGCGGCACCATGTTTGTAGTCCCCTCGCAGGACATCTACGAAGGTCAGATAGTCGGCGAATCGCCTAAGACGGACGATATATGCGTAAACGTATGCAAGAAGAAGCATCTTACCGCTATCCGCTCTGCCGGCGCAGACGAGGCGCTTAGGCTCATAACGCCCGTAATATTCAGCCTTGAAGAAGCGATAGAATATATAAACGACGACGAGCTTATCGAGGTAACGCCTAAGTCCATAAGGCTCAGAAAATCCATTCTCTCTAATGTAACGAGAGCTAAGGTAAACGCTAAAAACAAGTTGGAGAATTAAAACAAAGCTCCGGACAGAAATGCCCGGGGCTTTTTCTATGCATAAAAAAGCGGCACGGTCATAAACCGTTCCGCAAAGTATTATTACAGAGATTCGGATATATCAAGTATAGTATACTTGAACGCATCCTTGGACGATCCCTTGAGGGAAGCGGAAATAGCTATGTAAGCCTTGCCGTCTTCAAATACGTCCTTGAAAGCTTCATTTTCCATCTTGTAGCTGTACGTTTCATTGCCCTTTGTGTAGGTGAATGTGTAGAAGCCATCTACAAGCTTAGCAGACATTGTTACTGTGTCGCCTGTCTTTATAGCAAACTTTCCTGCATCCTCTTCAACTGTCTCTATGCCCTTGAAGGCTTCGACACCGTCGTATATTTCAAGTTTCGGAACGCCGAATCTTATAAGCTGCATATAGCCCTGGTTTCCGGGAACGTCGCCTACCTGGAAGAGCTGAGGCTTGGTAAGGAAGTCTATAGCTATCCAGCAGTCGTCACTGGGATTTACCATGGGAACCTTGTCGAATTTTACTGTTACGCTGAGTCCGTCGAGAACATAAGCGTCCTTGGTAGCAACGCCGCCCCAGTTAACGCCGTTCTGATAATATCCGCCATGCTTTACTACAACGCCGTCTTCCGAGTCGGCAACGGTTACGGGAGAATTAGCATCTAACTGTTTGCCTTCATTGTCGATTATGTTGTAGCCGTTTCCTGCCACAAAGCTGTCAGCCGTAAGGGTTACAGAAGACTTGGCAGTCGTAAGAACAACGGTAGAAGTTTCGTCTATCCAGTCAACGTTTACTTCAAAGCTCTCTGATATAGCTCTTACGGGAACGAGAGTTCTGCTGTCTACGATCTGTGCCGGAACGTCGAGTTCGATTGCTTTATCATTCTTATAGAGAATGTTGTCGTTTATCGTTATCTTTACGGTTATGTCGCCCTTCACGCCGATGGCGGTCTTAGTTGCGTCGTCCCAGTCTACTTCTGCGCCGAGCGCTTCAAATATTGCTCTGAGAGGAACCATAGTTCTGCTTTCTATGATCTGCGGCGGAACGTCAAATTCTATCGCTTCTCCGTTGAGCGTTACGGTTATCTCTCTTCCTCCGTCTTCAGCATATACCCCGATCGCAAAGAACGAGCAGAGCACGAGCAGAGACACAAGTGCGATGCTGATAAATCTTTTCATTTTTCATACTCCTTTTTAAAATTATTTGAACTTCTTGTTCTGTATCTTATTATAACAACTTTATCTCCATTAGTCAACCGATTTTATGCAAATAGACTGTGTTTTTACGCTTTATACAAAACACAGCGGTGAATTTTGTCTATAATTACTTGTATACCAAAACTGTCGTCATATAATCTTTTAAGGCTTTCCGTAAAGATCGACGTTTGTATAGGAATTCGGAACGTCTCCCACTATCACCGTTTCCGCAATGCATATATAAGAGCTGACGTTTGTAGTAACGCTGCTCATGGCAGTTATCACTGCTACCTCGGCGTTTACTCTCATCATTATCTGATGGCGCGACTGATTTATCCCCGCCGAGCTTATCTGATTTTCTATCTCCGTCTCAACGCTTCCGATGGGCAGTACGTTTATCTTTATTCCCGGTCCTCTTCCGCTGAAAAGCTCTCCGCCGATAACGGTTCCAAGCGGTATTTCGAGCTCCGCCGTATTCATTTTCTCAAGCTCGCTCAGTATCTCAACCGCAATCTTTGATTTAAGCCTGTTTACCTCAATAATATTTGTTTTAAGGGCGGTTATCCTGCCGCTGTCGTCCTTCTCGAATGACACGAGCTTGTCGTAGGAAATATCGTCTCTCTCGATCTCGTCGTATATCGCTGTGCTAATTATTATAGCCGCCTTTGAATTTACGGTATTCTCTGCAATTTCACTTACAAGTCGTGAAAGCCTGCTCTCAAATGCCGAATACGCCGCCGTAAATGCCAAAAAGAATATAAGTAGGATTATAATGAACTTTGTTTTAAAGCTCATTTTTTTGCGTTTTCTCATAATACCACCGGTATATAATATGAGTTTTCACAAAATTTATTGCATAAGCGCAAGAAAAAAGGCAATACGTGCCGTACACCGCATTGCCTTAATTTCAGTAATTCAAATAATCGTTTGATTTATGAATTATTTCTTTTTCTTTGTTGCTGCAGCAACTATGCAAACAATTACAACTATAACAGCAACGATTATGAGGATTATAGCCCATACGGGGAATCCTGCGCTTGAAGCTGCAGCTGCGGGAGCAGTGCTATCTGCGCTGTCATCTGCAGCAGTCTCTTCGCCGGCCTCTTCATCGGTCTTTTCAGCCTTCTTTATGAGGTCGTTAGCTTCCTTAACATAATCTCTTGCTTCGTCGCACTTGCTGACAGCGAGCTCGGGATCCTTGTCAGCAACTGCAGCAATTGCTTCTGCGAGTGCGTCGGATGCTTCTGCAGCCTTAGCTATAGCGTCAGCGTCTCCGCTTTCAGCAGCCTTAGCAACAGCTTCGTCAACCTTTTCGGTAACGAGCTCGATTTCCTTCTGAGCTTCTTCAAGAGCTTCTTCTACAGCAGCTGCTGCCTTGACAGCGTTATAAGCCTCGATTTCTTCTTCGGTTATAGCTTCGCCGTTGGTGATGTCGGTTATGTAGTATACAAAATCGCCATCCTTAGCGCCGAGAGAGCTTACTTCGATAACTATATAAGCCTTACCGTCGGGGAATATCTCACTGAGGTCAAATTCAGTGGGAGCTGTGAAGTCATCATAGCCTTCTGCACCGTAGGTCATTGTATAGATACCTGAACCTCTGTCAACTGCGTTGAGCTTAACTGTGATGGAATCGCCGTCGGTTATATCGAATATACCGTTAACGCTGAGTTCCTCTGCCTGAGAGTCATAGTAACTAACGTCCCAAGCGTTAGGATCGGAAACCTGAGTATAGGAGCTAGCGTATCTGATGAGCTGAACTATACCGCGGTTTTTAGCAAAGTCGCCGCCTGCGTTGAAGGTTTCGGGATTTTCGAGGAAGTCGATAGCGAGCCAGCAGTCAGAGGAGTGAAGTATCTTCTCGAACTGAATGGTGATTTCGAGTCCGTCGAGGTCGTACTTTTCAGCAGTTGCAACACCGCCGAGGTCACCTGCGGGAACGTTCTTGTAGTAACCGCCGTGAGAAACCTTAACGCCCTTAGCGTCGTCAGAAACGACTGCGGGAGACTTGGTACCATCAGTCTCGGCTCCGCCGTAGTCAGGACCTTCGTAAACGCAGAAGCCTTCGCCTGCTATAAAGTCATCAGCCTTGGGAGTTTCAGCAAAAGCAACTACAGCTATTGTTGCAAAGAGCATTACTGCTACCAGTGCAAAAGATAAAAACTTTTTCATAGTAATTCATACACCTTTCATTATTAATGTTTGGTAATATTCTAATTTATGGCAGACAGAACCTGCAAAAAGTACGGCAAGCAAGTCTGACATATTTGCTGTTGGAAAAAGTAAAAGCTACCCTCCTTTTCTGAAATTCTATACATAATCCGCCGCGTGCGGTTGTACACCAACTAAGCAGCTTCATTATGACTTTTATAAGGCGTCCGGTCACGGTCGGCTATACCCTTTCGGTCTGAAAAGGCTTATTTATCGTCAGTTGCCGGTATACTCGACGAGCTTTTTGAAAAAATCCTCATGCTGAGCATAATAATCTTCGTTCATGCCGCGTTTTTTTGCCCTCAGGCAGAGATATGATTCATCTTCAAAGTCTCCAAGGCCCGCAAGCTTGTTATATCCCGGAAGATCCCTGAGCAAAATTCCCTTGCCGTCGATTGCGTACTCCGGAACTTCGTCAAGAACGTCGGAAAGATCAGCCATAAACTGTTTATTTCCGTTAAAGAAGCTCCTGTCCATAATGTATATAAGGCACTCTCCGTACGCAAGCTCATGATTGAAGGATTCGGTAGCCGTCATGGCGTTTTCAGAGGTCTTAACTTCATTCGGGATATATATATCCTCCTTAAAGTCTACAACCACTTCTCCGTCGCCGTTATAGTCGCTCGCAACGCTCCTCATCGCGCCTAAAAAGCTATCCTGCGAGGCTAATGAAAGTCCGCGCGTCGAGGCGTGATATATGAATACGTCCGGATCTTTTCGGGTAACCATTTGAAACGTGGCAACACCTATCATAATAAGTGCGGCAAGTGCTATAAGTATTACGTACTTATAGTGATACCAAATATTTTCAACATTTTTAGCAAAGCCTTTCGGCTTTTCAAAATTTTCCATATCAGTCAAGAGGTTTCATCGTCGGGAAGAGCAAAACATCTCTTATCGAATAGCTGTCCGTAAGGAGCATAACAAGTCTGTCAACGCCAAAGCCCAGTCCGCCCGTGGGAGGCATACCGTATTCAAGAGCGTTGATGAAGTCCTCGTCGACCTGCGCATTTGCTCCCTGCGCACGCTTTTCCGCAACCTGCTTTTCAAAGCGCTTGCGCTGATCTATCGGATCGTTGAGCTCCGAAAAAGCGTTGCCCATTTCCCTTGCGTATATGAAAAATTCAAATCTCTCGGTAAACGCCGGATCAGATGGCTTGCGCTTTGCAAGAGGCGAGTTCTCTACGGGATAATCGTATATGAACGTAGGCTGTATGAGCTGTTCCTCGACATAAGCGTCAAAGAACTCTGCAAGCACGGTTCCCTTGGTAGCGTTTTCGTCTACCTCGACGTGCTTTTCCTTTGCCGCTTTTCTCGCATCCTCGTCAGTCTTCCAGTCGTAGTAGTCTACGCCTGCATACTTCTTGACGGACTCCGCCATGGTGAGCCTCTCCCACGGAGAAGCCATGTTTATCTCGGTGCCTTGATACGTTATTACGTCGGAGCCGCATATCTTTTTTGCAAGCATGGTGTAAAGCTCTTCGACGAGATCCATCATGCCGTGATAATCCGTGTATGCCTGATAAAGCTCTATACTCGTGAATTCGGGATTATGCTTTACGTCCATACCCTCGTTTCTGAATATTCTGCCGACCTCGTAAACTCTGTCAAATCCGCCGACGATAAGGCGCTTGAGATAAAGCTCGGTCTCTATTCTGAGGTACATATCAATGTCGAGCGCATTGTGATGCGTGACGAAAGGACGCGCTGCCGCACCTATCTCCAAAGTGTGGAGCACAGGTGTGTCGACCTCGAGAAATCCCTTGCCGTCGAGATAATTTCTTATTTCCTTCAATATCTGAGAGCGCTTTATAAACGTATCCTTGACCTCGGGATTGACTATGAGATCGACGTATCTCTGTCTGTATCTCATCTCCTGATCCTTTAGCCCGTGGAACTTTTCGGGCAGAATATTAAGGCTCTTTGAAAGGAGTATGAGCTCGGTAGCGTGTACCGATATTTCGCCCATTTTTGTCTTGAACACAAAGCCCGTAATACCGACGATATCGCCTATATCGAGCTTTTTGAAAGCGGCGTATTCCTCTTCGCCTATATCGTTTCTGCTGACGTAGGACTGTATTCTTCCCTCGCCGTCCTGTATGTCGCAGAAGCTTGCCTTGCCCATTATGCGCTTTGACATAAGTCTTCCGGCGATGGAAACCGTCGTGTTCTCAAGCGCTTCAAAGTTTTCCTTTATCTTAACCGAGCTTGAATTGACAGGATACTTTACAAGCTCGTATGGGTTATGACCTTCGCTGCAAAGTGCTTCCAGCTTTTCAAGTCTTATTCTCTTTTGTTCGTTTAAGTCTATCTCTGGCGTCTGTGCCTGATTGTTGTTGTTCTCTGCCAAGTTTATCATCCTTAATGCTTTAATATATTGGTGTGATTATTTCGAAATTTCAAGTACCTTGAGAGATACTTCTCCGCCGGGAGTCTCTGCCTTTACGACTTCGCCGACTGCCGCGCCTATGAGCGCTCTGCCTATCGGGGATTCTTCGGAAATTTTGAACTCCATGGGGTTTGTCTCGTTGGAGCCGACTAAGGTGTACTCTACTTCTTCCTCGTAAGTCTCGTCGTATACTTTGACCTTTGTTCCTACGCTCACCGTATCGGTCTTTACATCATGATCGTATATGACCTTTATATTTTTGAGCATCTCCTCGATATCCGCAATTCTCTGCTCTACCGTGCCCTGCTCGTTCTTTGCTTCGTCATATTCGCTGTTTTCCGAGAGGTCTCCGAACGCTCTTGCGACTTTTATCGCCTCGGCTACTTCCCTTCTCTTTGTAGTCTTTAAATATTCAAGCTCTTCCTGGAGCTTTTTAAGTCCTTCACTTGAAACCGTGAACTGTCTTGAGTTTTGCATTAGATTTTGTTCCTTTCCGAGGTCTGTAATTATATACGGGTATATTATATTAAAATTCACGCAAATTGTCAACCGTTTTTGATAAAATCTGTCATTTTTAACAAATTTCATTAAACTTTTTCTACACAGCCTGAATATAAGATATGTTGTTTTTCAACAAAAATTGACTTTAAACAACATATATTTATGTATATACAAATTTAACACAATATATTGACAAGCGAAAAAGTACATGCTAAAATATTTATGGAAAAATCATCTGTCATCCGTCTGAATATGACGTTAAAAGAAAGGAAAAGATTTATGCAGGATCTGTCAAAGGAAGTGCCGTTCAGCCCGCTCGCCATAATCGGTACGAGAGGAACTGAGGAAATGTGCAAGCGAATCGAGGCGTACATCGGAGAATGGAGAAACGAAGAGCCGCATTACATTATTGAAGCGAGCTTTCCCCGCTTTGCAACAGGCGAAGCGAAATGCCTTCTCAAGGAATCCGCAAGAGGAAAAGACGTATTTATAGTCGCTGACTGCTTCAACTACAGTCAGACGTATAAAATGTACGGTATGACGGTACCCATGAGTCCGGACGACCACTTTCAGGACGTCAAGCGTATTATCTCGGCAATAGCCGGCAAGGCAACGAGAATATCGGTTATAATGCCCATGCTCTATGAGAGCAGACAGCACAGACGTACGGCAAGAGAGTCTCTTGACTGTGCTTTTATGCTTCACGAGCTGAATATGCTCGGAGTGGAAAACGTTATGACGTTTGACGCTCATGATGACAGAGTGAGAAACGCAACACCGCTTAAAGGCTTTGACAACCTTATGCCAAGCTACCAGCTTTTCAAGGCATTCATGAAAAACGAAAGCGATATTGACATAAAGAATATGGTTATAGTATCTCCCGACGAGGGTGCGCTTTCAAGAGGTATGTTCTATTCGACGGTCCTCGGCATACAGCTGAGTATGTTCTACAAGCGCCGCGACTACACTCAGGTGATAGACGGTAAGAATCCCATAGTCGCCCACGAATATCTCGGCGATGACGTAAAGGGAAAGGACATAATAATAGTAGACGATATTCTCGCATCCGGCGACTCTTTCCTGCACGTTCTCGACAAGCTGAAGGGCATGGGCGCAAGGAGAGTCTTCGGCTTCTTCTCGTTTGGACTCTTCTGCAGTGGTCTGGAAAAATTAGATGAATATTACAAAGCCGGAAAATTTGACAGAATATATGCAACAAACTCCGTATATGTTCCCGAAGAGACAAAGGCAAGAGAATGGTTCAAGGAAGTTAATGTTCTCAAGTACATTGCATACTACATAGAAGCCGTCAACATAAACAAGTCCATAAGTCTGATAATAGATCCCACGGACAAGATTCATGCGCTTTGTCATAAGTACGGCATAAAGACCGTCCTCGATAACTGAATTATAAGGACCGCATTATGGCGGTCCTGCTTTATTTTATATATAATTGTGCCTAATATACCTTCCCTTTCGGCAAAAATTTATCATTTTTGTCAGTTGACAAGCTTCACATCGGATGGTATAATATAAGTAACATTTATAACAGTTCTCTGCAACTGACGGAATAAGTGGAGTACCACATGGGAACAGAGAACGTAATTGCCGACCGTCTGGGCACACTTACATCACCGAGTAAGTGCGCCCTTTTGTTTTTATAAAATTACATAAACGGAGGAATCAACATGAAAAAAGTAGCCGTTATCATGGGAAGCGACAGCGATTTGCCGGTCGTAGAAAAGGCGATAAACACGCTGAGCGATTTCGGGGTACCTTATGAGGTGCACGTATTTTCGGCTCACAGAACGCCGCTCGAAGCAAGGGATTTCAGCATAAACGCAAGGAAGAACGGATTCGGAGCGATAATAGCCGCAGCTGGAATGGCAGCTCACCTTGCCGGGGCTATCGCGGCAAACACCACCCTGCCGGTTGTGGGAATACCTGTAAAATCAAATAATTTAGACGGCGTTGACGCTCTCCTTTCCACCGTACAGATGCCATCTGGCATACCCGTAGCGACGGTTGCAATTAACGGAGCAGTCAATGCCGCTTTACTTTGTATAGAGATACTTTCGGTAAGCGATGACGCTCTTGCGGCGAAACTCGACGAAAAGCGCAGAAACGATGCAGCGAAAGTACTTGAAAAGAATGCGGCAATTGAAGAAAAATACAACAAACAAGCATAAAACAGAAAGGAAAATTCAAATGGAAAAAACAGTACAGCTCTACGAGGGAAAAGCAAAGAAGGTTTACGCGACTACCGACGAAAATCTCGTAATAGTGGACTACAAGGACGACGCTACGGCTTTCAACGGTCTGAAAAAAGGCACTATATCCGGAAAAGGCGTCATAAACAACCGCGTAACTAACTTTCTCATGCAGCTTCTCGAAAAGAACGGCGTTCCCACGCATTTCGTTGAAGAAATATCCGAAAGGGAGACCGTCGTAAAGAAGGTCAGCATCGTTCCCCTCGAAGTAATAATCAGAAACATATCCGCCGGAAGCTTTGCAAAGCGCTTCGGAGTTGAAGAAGGCATAGTTTTCGACGAGCCTACCATTGAGTTTTCCTACAAAAACGACGATCTCGGCGATCCCCTTATGAACTCATACCATGCGATTGCGCTCAAGCTCGCAACGAAAGAGGAAATTGAGACGATAAAGAGCCTCGCATTTAAAGTAAACGAAGTGCTGAAGGCATATTTTCTAAGCATCGGCATAGAGCTTGTCGACTTCAAGCTCGAATTTGGAAAAACATCTGACGGCACGATAGTCCTCGCAGACGAAATATCCCCCGACACCTGCCGTTTCTGGGACAGCAAGACGCATGAAAAGCTCGACAAGGACCGTTTCAGAAGAGATCTCGGAAACGTAGAAGACGCATACATTGAAATTCGCAAGAGACTGCTCGGCGAATAATATCGGAACAGGAAAACCATCTCCCACTCTTGAAAGGAAACAGTCACAGAATGATAAATTCAAAAATCCACGAAGAATGCGGCGTTTTCGGCATTTTTTCTAATGACAACTACGATATAGCCTCCACCTGCTATTACGGGCTTTTCGCCCTTCAGCACAGAGGTCAGGAAAGCTGCGGCATAGTTGTAAACGACGACGGAGTTTTCAGCTCGTACAGGGATGTAGGAATAGTAAACGACGTGTTTACGCAGGAAAGACTAAGCGGTCTCGGATTCGGTAATATTGCCGTCGGACACGTGAGATACGGCACAACCGGCTCAAACGGCAGAGCAAATGCGCAGCCTATCGTTGTAAACCACATAAAGGGCAGTATGGCGCTCGCCCACAACGGAAACCTCGTAAACTCCATGGAGCTGCGCGAGGAGCTTGAGCTTCAAGGCTCGATATTCCACACTACGAGCGACACGGAAGTTATATCATACGTCATAACAAAAGAGCGCATATCAAGTCCGTCCATAGAAGAGGCGGTAAGCCGCGCAATGAACAGGATAAAGGGCGCATATTCGCTCGTTATCATGTCTCCGTCAAAGCTCATTGCTCTGAGGGACGAGAACGGATTCAGACCGCTTTGCTACGGCATGACGGAGGACGGCAAATACGTCGTCGCATCGGAAAGCTGTGCGCTTGATGCGGTCGGGGCACAGCTTATAAGGGAGCTTGATCCGGGCGAGATAATGATATTTGACAAGAACGGAGTCCGCTCCATACGTGAGCACTGCGACAAGGCGCCTCAAAAGCTATGCGTATTCGAGTACATATATTTCGCCCGCCCCGACAGCCGGATAGACGGCTGCTCCGTGCATGCGGCAAGGCTCAGAGCAGGCTCATGCCTTGCACTTGAGCACCCGGTGCAGGCTGACATAGTAATAGGCGTTCCCGATTCGGGAATTGATGCGGCGATCGGTTATTCGAGGCAATCAGGTATACCTTACGGAATCGGTCTTATTAAAAACAAGTACATTGCAAGAACGTTCATATCTCCCGGTCAGGCTTCGCGCGAGGACAAGGTGCGCATAAAGCTGAACGCAGTAAGAGAGACAATAAGCGGTAAAAGAGTAGTCCTTATCGACGACTCAATCGTCAGAGGTACTACCAGTGCGAGAATAGTCAAGCTTATACGCGAAGCCGGCGCTACCGAGGTGCACATGAGGGTATCGGCTCCCCCGTTTCTCAATCCCTGCTATTACGGCACGGACATAGATTCGAGAGATAACCTCATTGCCTGCCATCACACGATAAAGGAAATGGAAGAGATAATAGGAGTTGACAGTCTCGGTTTTCTGAACGTCAATCATCTCGGCCTTCTCACAGGCAGCACCGGTTACTGCTCGGCGTGCTTTACGGGCGATTACCCTACTTCGGTACCCAAGAAGGCAGGCAAAAACAGATTTGAAAAGAAAATAAGCGAGGTATGATCTTTCAAAATAATTCCGAAAGGTGGAAAAACTATGAAAAGCTTCAGCGAAAGCTATAAAGAAGCGGGTGTTGACATAACCGCCGGCTACAAGGCGGTAGAGCTGATGAAAGCGCACATAGCAAAGACGATAACAGGCGGCGCCTGCTCTGATATTGGCGGCTTCGGCGGACTGTTCGAGCTTGATATGACGGGAATAACGAGGCCCGTACTCGTAAGCGGAACGGACGGAGTCGGAACCAAGCTGAAAATGGCGTTTCTTATGGACAAGCATGACACGGTCGGCATAGACTGCGTCGCTATGTGTGTAAACGACATAATATGCTGCGGCGCAAAGCCTCTGTTCTTTCTTGATTACATTGCCTGCGGCAAAAACGTTCCCGAAAAGATAGCGGATATAGTAAAGGGCGTTGCCGACGGCTGTGTTCAGTCGGGCGCGGCGCTTATAGGCGGAGAAACCGCCGAAATGCCCGGCTTTTACCCGGTGGACGAATACGACCTTGCAGGCTTTGCAACGGGTGTTGTGGACAAGAGCAAGATACTTGACAACAAGACGATGAGAGAGGGAGACGTTATAATTGCACTTCCCTCAAGCGGAGTACATTCCAACGGCTTTTCGCTCGTCAGAAAGGTATTTGACGTCGAAAAATCCGATATAAAATCTCCGATAGCCGAGCTTGGCGGAAAATCAATAGGCGAAGCTCTGCTCACACCTACTAAAATCTATGTAAAGCCAATGCTCTCGCTGTTTGAAAGCGTACAGGTCAAGGGTGTTTCACATATAACCGGCGGCGGCTTCTATGAGAACATTCCGAGAAGCATACCGGACGGACTTTGCGCAAAGATAGACAAAAGCTCAGTTAAAGTACTCCCCATATTCGACCTTATTGCAAAGAAGGGCAATATTCCAGAAAGGGATATGTTCAACACGTTCAATATGGGCGTCGGCATGAGCGCAGTGGTATCAAAGGATGATGCGGAGACGGCGCTTGAAGTGCTGAGAAAAGGCGGAGAGGACGCTTATATTATCGGTGAGATAATAAAGTCAGAAGAAAAGATAATAATCAAGTAAAACCGAAAGGACGAAGGCAGTTGCTTCATAAGACAAATATTGCCGTTCTCGTGTCGGGCGGCGGCACCAACCTTCAGGCACTTATAGACGCCGAAAAGAGCGGAATAATTAAAAGCGGCGAAATCAAGCTTGTAATTTCAAACAAGGAAGGCGCGTATGCGCTTGAGCGTGCAAAAAGTGCGGGAATCAGGACCGAGACGGTATCGAAGAAAGAGCTCGGCTCGCAGGAAGCTTTTGAAGAAAAGATAAAGGAGCTGCTAAAAGATGCCGGCATCGAGCTGATAGTTCTCGCCGGATTTATGAGTATTCTCAGCGAGAGCTTCACTTCGGCATATCCCGAGAGGATAATAAACGTTCATCCGTCGCTTATACCCTCCTTCTGCGGCGCAGGCTTCTACGGACTCCGAGTTCACGAAGCGGCGCTCAGCTACGGCGTTAAAGTTACCGGAGCGACGGTGCATTTTGTAAACGAGATACCGGACGGCGGAAAAATAATTATGCAGAAGGCTGTTGAAGTACAGCCCGGCGACACGCCCGAGATACTTCAGAGAAGAGTTATGGAGCAGGCTGAATGGATAATTCTGCCGAGAGCTGTCGAAAAAGTTTCGGCGGAGATAAATAAAAGTAAGTGAGGGATAACTATGAACATTTATGATGTAAAAACCATCGGCGAGAGGATAAAAGGCAATCCTTACGTCGGAAGAGGCATAGTCACAGGCACGAGTGCCGACGGAAGAAATGCGGTAATCGCATATTTCATCATGGGCAGAAGCTCAAACAGCAGAAACCGCATTTTCACAATTAAAGACGGCGACGTCTACACTGAGCCGCATGATCCTTCAAAAGTAAAGGATCCGTCTCTCATAATATACGCCGCGATAAGGTCCTATGAAAACAAGCTGATTGTGACCAACGGCGACCAGACTGACACTATTTACGACTTTGTTTCAGAGGGAAAAGACTTCAAGAGTGCGCTTGAGACGCGTTGCTTTGAGCCGGATGAGCCGAATTTCACTCCGAGAATAAGCAGTATGATAACTTTTTCGGACAAAAGCTTCTCGTATGAGATGAGCATACTGAAAAGTATAGACGCAAACGGCACGGACTGTGCGAGATATACGTTCTCGTACCCCTCTTACAAGGGACTCGGGCACTTTATACACACCTACGTCACCGACGGAGATCCGATACCCACTTTTCAGGGAGAACCCGAAAGGATAAGCATACCGAACGATATTGACGTTCTGACAAACGATATTTGGGAAAATCTCGATGAAAACAACAAAATTTCTCTCTACGTCAGATACACAAACCTCGCAACCGGCAAGCAGAATTTCAGACTTATAAACAAAAACTGAATATTTTTGGGAAAGGAATTGCAAAATGAAGGAATTTGAATTAAAATACGGTTGTAACCCCAATCAGAAGCCTGCAAAAATTTATATGAATGACGGAAGCGATCTTCCGATCGAAATACTCTCCGGACGTCCGGGATATATAAACTTTCTCGACGCATTCAACTCATGGCAGCTCGTAAAAGAAATAAAGCAAGCGACAGGTCTCCCTGCCGCAACGTCATTCAAGCACGTAAGCCCTACGTCCGCCGCCGTTGGCAAAATACTGCCCGAAAAGCTGAAGAAAGCCTGCTTCGTCGACGATATTGCAGAGCTTGACGAATCCCCTCTCGCCTGCGCATTTGCAAGGGCAAGAGGCACCGACAGAATGTGCTCATTCGGCGACTGGATTGCCCTTTCGGACGTTTGCGACGTAACTACTGCACTTCTCATAAAGAGAGAGGTATCCGACGGAATAATTGCTCCCGGATATACCCCCGAGGCGCTCGAAATATTGAAGACCAAGAGAAAAGGAAACTACAACATCGTAAAGATTGACGAAAACTATGTACCTGCCGTTGAAGAGCATAAGCAGGTATTCGGAATAACCTTTGAGCAAGGCAGAAACAACTTCAGGATCGACAGCGCTCTTCTGGACAATATAGTCACCGAGAACAAGGCGCTCACTGACGACGCAAGGCGCGATCTCATAATATCTCTTATAACTCTCAAATATACTCAGTCAAATTCTGTCTGCTTTGCGTTCGACGGACAGGCGATAGGCGTCGGCGCAGGTCAGCAGTCGAGAATACACTGCACACGTCTTGCGGGATCCAAGGCTGACACATGGTTCCTTCGCCAGCACGAAAAAGTGCTGTCTCTCCCCTTCCTCGATTCGCTCGGAAGACCGGACAGAGACAACGTCATAGACGGATACATAAACAAAAACGAAGAGGACGTCTGCCAAGACGGAGTATGGCAAAAATATTTCTCCCGCCGTCCTGAGCCTCTCACTGACGAAGAAGCAAAGGAATATCTTTCAAAAATATCCGGCGTATCTCTCGGATCTGATGCGTTCTTCCCGTTTTCCGACAACATCGAGAGGGCAAGAAAAAGCGGCGTAAGCTACATTGCAGAGCCGGGCGGATCGATAAGAGACGACGCTGTCATAGATTGCTGCAATAAGTACGGTATAGTCATGTCATTCACAGGAATGAGACTGTTCCACCACTAATACTTTTGAGGTGCTTACTGAATGAAAATAATGGTAGTCGGCGGCGGCGGAAGAGAGCACGCCATAATCAAAAAGCTAAAAGAAAATAAAAACGTGACCGAAATATTTGCGCTCCCGGGAAACGGCGGAATAGCAAAAGATGCGACCTGCGTCGATATAGGCGCAAAGGACATTGAAAAGATTGTAGATTTTGCCGTCGGAAATAATATAGATTATGCCGTCGTGGCACCCGATGATCCGCTGGTACTCGGAGCGGTAGACGCTCTCGAAGATAAGGGCATAAAGTGCTTCGGGCCGAGAAAGAATGCGGCAATAATCGAGGGAAGCAAGGTATTCTCAAAAAATCTTATGAAAAAATACGGTATTCCCACCGCAAAATATGAAGTGTTTTCAGATATTGAATCTGCTCTTAAATATCTTGATTCTGCTCCCATCCCCACTGTCGTAAAAGCAGACGGTCTTGCGCTCGGCAAGGGCGTTATAATAGCGAATACGAGAGATGAGGCAAAAGATGCGGTCAGATCTATGATGGAAGACAAGATTTTTGGGGAAAGTGGAAGCAATATCGTCATCGAGGAATTTCTTACCGGTCCCGAGGTCTCGGTACTTGCCTTTACTGACGGAAAAGTTATCAAACCAATGGTATCTTCCATGGATCACAAGAGGGCGAGAGACAACGACGAGGGGCTGAACACAGGCGGTATGGGCACTGTTGCGCCAAATCCGGCGTACACAAAAGAAGTTGCCGACGAATGTATGGAAAAGATATTCATTCCCACCGTAAAAGCCATGAACGCGGAGGGCAGAACCTTCAAGGGCTGTCTCTATTTCGGGCTTATGATAACGGACGACGGTCCAAAAGTAATAGAATACAACTGCCGCTTCGGCGATCCCGAAACGCAGGTTGTTCTCCCCCTTCTCGAGAGCGATCTGCTTACGGTGATGATGTCTGTCACAAATGAAACTCTCGGGGAAACAGAGGTAAAGTTCTCGGACGGATATGCCTGCTGTGTAATAGCTGCGTCGGACGGATATCCCGGAAAATACGAGACGGGCTTTGAAATAAGCATAGACAAGGAAGTTGAAGACAAAGTATACGTTGCCGGCGCAAAGAAGGACGGAGATAAGCTGCTGACGAGCGGCGGAAGAGTTCTCGGCGTTACGGCTAAGGGAAATACTCTGGAGGAAGCGATAAACAATTCATACAAGGCACTTAAAAAGGTCAGCTTCAAAAACGCCTACTACCGCAAGGACATTGGCAAAAAGGCGCTCGAGCTCTCAAACAAGGAGGATTGAAATGGTATACAGAGTCTACGTTGAAAAGAAGAAGGAATATATGCATGAGGCTTCCTCCCTGCTTAGCGAGGCAAGAACCCTTCTGCAGATAGATAAGCTTGAAAACGTGCGCATTATCAATCGCTATGATGTTGAAAACATAGACAAAGAGCTGTTTGAATACGCAAAAACAACGGTTTTTTCAGAGCCTCAGCTCGACGCAGTATCGGATGACTTTGATGCGGAAGGCGCATACGTCTTTGCGGTCGAATATCTTCCCGGTCAGTTTGATCAGAGAGCAGACTCCGCATCGCAGTGTATCCAGATTATATCAAAGGGCGACAGACCTACCGTGCGCACCGCTAAGGTTTACATACTCTATGGGGCACTCACGGAAAAAGATATAAGTGAAATAAAGCACTACGTTATAAACCCGGTCGAATCAAGAGAGGCGTCTCTTGAAAAGCCGGAGACGCTTGAGGTAGGCTACTCTGTCCCTGAGACGGTCGAAACGCTGGACGGTTTCTGCAAAAAGAGCAAAAAAGAGCTTAAAGATATGATAAAGACGCTCGGGCTAGCTATGGATGCAGACGATATCGAATTTTGTCAGAAGTATTTCATATCCGAAAAACGAGATCCGACTATAACGGAAATACGCATGATAGACACGTATTGGTCGGATCACTGCAGGCACACTACGTTTCTCACCACGATAGACAGCGTAAAATTTGAAGATCCTCTCATACAGTCTACCTATGAGGACTATCTGAAAACGAGGAAAGCGCTCGGACGCACAAGTCCAGTAAATCTCATGGATATAGCGACGATAGCCGCAAAATATCTGAAGAGCAAGGGCAAGCTTCAAAAGCTAGATGAATCGGAGGAAATCAACGCCTGCACAGTCAAGATAGAGGTAGAGGCAGACGGAGAAAAGCAGCCGTGGCTGCTCCTATTCAAGAATGAGACGCATAATCACCCGACGGAAATAGAGCCTTTTGGCGGTGCGGCTACCTGCATTGGCGGAGCCATACGAGATCCCCTTTCCGGGCGCTCATACGTCTATGCCGCAATGCGAGTTACAGGCGCAGCGGACCCCACAAGGCCCGTCTCAGAGACAATAAAGGGCAAGCTCCCGCAGAGAAAGATAGTTACGACCTCCGCCGCAGGATATTCCTCATACGGCAACCAGATAGGTCTTGCTACGGGAATAGTCGATGAGCTTTATCACGACGGATATGCGGCAAAGCGCATGGAGATAGGCGCCGTAATTGCGGCGGCACCTTCCGAAAACGTGCGCAGAGAGCGCCCGGCGCCCGGAGACGCCGTAATACTCCTCGGCGGCAGAACGGGACGCGACGGATGCGGAGGCGCAACCGGCTCCTCAAAGGCGCACACGGAATCGTCTCTTGAGAGCTGCGGCGCAGAGGTTCAGAAAGGAAACGCGCCCGAAGAGAGAAAGCTTCAGAGGCTTTTCAGAAATCCAAAGGCGTGCAGAATGATAAAGCGATGCAACGACTTCGGCGCAGGCGGCGTATCGGTAGCTGTCGGCGAGCTTGCGGACGGGCTTGACATTGACCTTAACGCCGTTCCGAAAAAGTACGAAGGGCTTGACGGCACGGAGCTTGCAATAAGCGAATCACAGGAGCGAATGGCAGTCGTAGTCGACAAAAAGGACGCTAATGAATTTCTGCGTCTTGCGGACGAAGAAAACCTCGAAGCAACAGTCATTGCCGCTGTCACAGACACCGAAAGGCTCGTAATGCGCTGGAACGGCAAAACCATAGTCGATATAAGCCGAGAATTTCTAAACTCAAATGGAGCAGAAAAACACATAGACATCTCCCCAGAAAAGCCGGAGGCTTACGATAAAGAGGTCGGAAGCGATTTTGCAGAAGAATACAAGGCGCTTGCGTCGGATCTCAACGTCTGCTCAAAGCGCGGACTGTCTGAAAGATTTGATTCCACAATAGGCGCAGGCACGGTTCTTATGCCGTTTGGCGGAAAGTATCAGCAGACACCTATTCAGGCAATGGTGCACAAGATTTCGGTCGAAAACGGTCATACAGACACCGTATCGCTCATGTCGTGGGGATATAATCCGTACATCTCCGAAAAAAGCCCGTATCACGGCGCATATCTCGCCGTGGTCGAGAGCATATCAAAGCTAATAGCGACGGGTGCAGAGTTCAAGGACGTATACCTCACGTTCCAGGAATACTTTGAGCGTCCCGGAAAGGACGGCAAGCGCTGGGGCAAGCCTCTGTCGGCACTGCTCGGAGCATACAGGGCGCAAAAAGACCTCTCGGTTGCGTCTATCGGCGGAAAGGACTCCATGAGCGGCTCATTTGAAAAGCTCGACGTTCCCCCGACGCTCGTGTCGTTTGCAGTGACTACCGATAACGCACAGCATATCGTCTCGAATGAGTTCAAGAGCGCAGGAAACGAAGTTATCCTCATTAAACCCGATTACGACGAAAACGGACTTCCCATCGCATCTTCACTGATAAGTGTTTATAAGACCGTCACCAAGCTTCTCAGAAGCGGAGACGCCGTAAGCGCATATACCATAACTTACGGCGGCATTGCGGAGGCTGTAATGAAGATGTGCTTCGGCAACGGATACGGCTTCACGTTTGACGACGGTTTATCAGTGCATGATATTTTCTCTTACAGCTACGGAAGCTTCATACTTGAGGTAAAAAAGAACGTAAATATCGGAGTACCCGTAGGAAGGAATCATCACCGAGCAGAAGCTCATGGAGTACAAAAAGAAGTGCTTTAAGATGAGCGAGCTTCTCGAAAGATATGAAAACAGGCTCGAAGGCGTATTTGCCTGCAATATTGATACTCCAAAGTCAGCTATTGAAACGTTTTCATACAGTGCCGACGCTTATCCGTCGCCTGCCGTAAAATCGGCAAGGTCCGAGGTGCTTATACCTGCGTTTCCCGGCACAAACTGCGAATACGACTCGGCAAAAGCTGTTGAGGATGCGGGAGCAAAGGCAAAAATAATCGTTATAAACAACCTCACCGCCGACGGCATATCGAGGAGCATAGAAAAGTTTGCAAAAGAGCTTGAAAGTGCGCAGATGATCTTTATACCCGGCGGCTTTTCGGGCGCAGACGAGCCTGACGGCTCGGGCAAGTTCATAACCGCATTTTTCAGAAACGCCGCTATAAAGGAGCAGGTTACAAATCTGCTCGAAAGGCGCGACGGTCTTATGTGCGGTATATGCAACGGCTTCCAGGCGCTGATTAAGCTCGGGCTCGTTCCGTTCGGAAAGATAACCGACACAGACGAAAACTCCCCCACCCTCACCTACAACACAATAGGCAGACACCAGTCGAGGCTCGTCAGAACGCGCGTTGCCTCAAATAAATCGCCTTGGCTCGCAAAGACTAACGTCGGCGATATTTACACCGTTCCGATATCGCACGGCGAAGGACGGTTTATTGCAGATGAAGCGCTCATAAGAGAGCTTGCGAAAAACGGTCAGATAGCCACTCAGTACGTAGACCTTGACGGTTTTGCCACAAATGATATCCACTTCAACCCCAACAATTCCATGTATGCAATCGAAGGCATCACCTCTCCCGACGGCAGAGTCTTCGGAAAAATGGGACACTCCGAGAGGATAGGCAGTAACCTTTATAAGAACGTCATCGGCGAATACGATATAAAGATGTTTGCAAGCGCAGTAGAATACTTCAAATAAATTTTAAAGGAGCATTATCATGACTTACAAGACAGACATTGAAATAGCGCAGTCCGTTAAAATGAAGCACATCACAGAAATAGCAAAAAGTGCGGGGATAGACGAAAAATACATCGAGCAATACGGCCCGTACAAGGCAAAGATAGACCTGTCTCTCCTTGATGACATGAAGGAAAAGAAGGATGGCAAGCTCGTGCTTGTCACAGCTATCACGCCCACCCCGGCAGGCGAAGGAAAAACCACGACGACAATAGGTCTTGCTGACAGCCTGAAGAAAATCGGCAAAAACGTCACCGTTGCACTCCGTGAGCCGTCTCTCGGACCGGTCTTCGGCATAAAGGGCGGCGCTGCCGGCGGCGGCTACGCTCAGGTCGTGCCCATGGAGGACATAAACCTGCACTTCACCGGCGATTTTCACGCAATAGGCGCGGCGAACAACCTCCTTGCGGCAATGATCGACAACCATATCCAGCAGGGCAACGCACTTGGAATAGACGTGAGAAAGATAACCTGGAAGCGCTGTGTAGACATGAACGACAGACAGCTCAGAAACATTGTTGACGGTCTTGGCGGCAAGGCAAACGGCGTACCGCGCGAGGACGGCTTCGATATAACGGTCGCATCGGAAATTATGGCGGTTCTCTGCCTTGCAAGCTCAATAACAGACCTCAAAAAGCGCCTGTCAGATATAATCATCGGATACACCTACGACGATAAGCCCGTCAGATGCTCGGATTTAAAGGCACAGGGCGCAATGACAGCACTTCTCAAGGACGCCCTCAAGCCAAACCTCGTTCAGACGCTTGAGGGAACGCCTGCCCTCGTTCACGGCGGACCGTTTGCAAACATAGCTCACGGCTGTAATTCCGTAATTGCAACACGCACGGCTCTGAAGCTTGGCGATTACACCATAACCGAGGCAGGCTTCGGCGCAGACCTCGGCGCAGAGAAATTCCTCGACATCAAATGCCGCTGTGCTTCTCTGAAGCCGTCGGCTGTCGTAATAGTGGCAACCATTCGAGCACTGAAAATGCACGGAGGACTTCCTAAAACCGAGCTTGGCACGGAAAACCTCGAGGCTCTCGAAAAGGGACTTCCGAACCTGCTCCGCCACGTATCAAACATAAAGAACGTGTATAAGCTTCCGTCGGTAGTTGCGCTCAACAAGTTCCCGACCGATACGGATAAGGAAGTGGCTCTCGTTATGGAAAAGTGCAAAGAGCTCGGAGTAAACGTCGTTCTCTCAGACGTATGGGCTAAAGGCTCGGACGGCGGAATAGATATGGCAAAGGAAGTAGTAAGGCTTTGCGAAGAACCTAATGACTTTACGTATTCTTACGGTCTTGACGGCACTATCGAAGACAAGATAGAAGCAATCGTCAGGAAAATATACGGCGGCGACGGCATAGACATTCTCCCTGCCGCAAAGGCTCAGATAAAGAAGCTCACCGAGCTTGGATTTGATAAGCTGCCGATATGCATGGCAAAGACGCAGTACAGCTTTTCGGACGATCCGTCAAAGCTCGGTGCCCCTGAGCATTTCAGAGTTACCATAAAGAACGTCAAGATTTCTGCCGGGGCCGGATTTATAGTGGCTCTTACGGGCGACATAATGACTATGCCCGGGCTTCCGAAAGTACCGGCGGCGGAGAATATCGACGTTGACGAGAACGGAAGGATTTCGGGACTGTTCTGATATAATGTAAAATTTAAGGCTGTGGCTTGTGGTCACGGCCTTGTTTTTTGTCAATTTGGTTATTATATTTTACTTGACAAATTTCAAATATTTGGTATAATATAGTTGCTACACAAATTTAATATTGTCGTATTGGTAAAGTATGTATTTTTATGCCTGTTTTGGGCAAAAAGTACATGCTCTTATTCGACATGCTTTCTAATACGGCAACGAATTTGTGTAGCAACAAACAGAGTCATGTATTTTTTCGGTGTGTGGCTCCGTTTGGGGCTGCACACTTTTATTATATTCATTTTTAGGAGGTATATTGGAATGAGAAAGAGATTTGCGGCAATATTTATGGTTATGGCGATGATGTTCGCCATGAATGCGGAGATCCTTGCGGCGACGTTGCCGGAGGAAGGTTTGGGGGTGGAAAAAGAAGCAGAAGTTCCGGAAATAAATCTTAATAATAATGCCGAACTTATGTCTTGGAGTACAAATTATACTCTTACAGGAAATCAAGCCGAAGACATATGCACTATTGCCTATGCACAGTTAGGAAAAACAAAATCAGATTTAGGCTATTCTTCTGCTTGGTGTGCGCATTTTGTTAGTGATTGCGCAAGAAAAGCTGGAGTTTCAACAACTGCTCTAACAAGTACAGGTGCGGCTAAAGCATCATCGTTTGGATTAAGCGAATCAAACCGTGTTAGTTCATCATCGTTAAAAAATGGTGATTTGGTTTTTTGGTATTGTAATACTTGTGGTTCATGGGAACACGTTGCTATTTACTACAACGGAAAATACATTAGCGGCAATCTCTCGGGGCAAGTCAAATACCATACTACCTATCAAGATGAGGCGGGACATCAGAGTTGGGTAAGTGGTACACCGCTCGAATTAAGGTGTTA
>CAJOMW010000005.1 GCA_905235695.1 uncultured Clostridia bacterium
TTATCCTTTCTTGAGTTTATTTGACGGGAACGAATTTCCACGCACTTGTTATTTTAGACGTTTTTTCCGTTCAACTGTTATTTTACACCAAACAGTCCGTGATGTCAATACTTTTGCCGTATCATTGGCACTGACTTTGAATAATATTCCAAAATCCCGACAAAAATAAATCAAAAGAATATCGGAGGTTTTGAAATGATAAAGGGCTGTACCAAAAGAGTAATAGTTGTAAAGGACGTAGACAGCAAATTCTTCGACGAGGCTTTTTTCATAGTCCGTCCCGGTCTGTCAAAGACGAAATACGGCGAGGAGGACTATCTCTCGGAGGCAGGCAAAATAGTCAGGAAGAACGGCGAGCCGTTCGCAAAGGACAATCCGCCTTATTTTGCCGCCGTTGGTGAGAAAAAGAAACGAAGAAGCAGGTTGCGCGACTTGCTGCTCTTTTTCTTCGGATTCTGGACGTCGGTCGTGCTGTGTTCCCTTATATATTATTCAGGAATTCTGATATGACGTGCGAGATGTTTGTGATTTTTTCGGCGTTCACCTGCTCGCGAACAGTGCCGATGTTTTTCGTCGGCATGAGCAGTACGCCGGTTTTTGCGCCGTGTCCGGCACTCTGCACGCGCGAAGCATCCGACACGCTCTGAACGTTTACCGTCCGCTTTAATTCAACGCCGCACGCATCTGCGGCTTTTTCTATTTTTTCGGTGACTTCTTCGCTTGCGGTCATGGTCTTGTCGAGTATCTTTAAGCCCTCCCGGTCGCCGTCATATGGCTCGACTACGAGAGAAACGTCCGGCTCCTCAGAAAAAGCCGCCTGGTATGCTCCCCGAAGTCCGAGCTCTTTCTGCACGCAGAAGACGAACACTGTCTCCGTATCTTCCGCAACGACGCTTTCGGCCGCATCGCACATAGCCGCAGCACAGCTTTTGACGCCGGCGCCGTGAGCGTACATATTTCCGTTTTTGAGAAAAGCCGCATCCGAGTCAAAGTATATTATATCGCCCTGGGAGAAGTGGCTTTTTGCCTCGTCGCCGCTCGAAAAGCCAAATGAGGCGTAAGTGCGGTCGAACCAGGCGCTGTCGGCGGCGTCCGGGAGCAGAAGCCCGCTGACGGAGCCGTCTTCGGAGCTGATTTTTGCGTACAGTGCGGACCTGAAGTCTATTCCGCCGAGAGGGGATACGCGGACGCAGCCGTTATCCTCTATGAAGGTTACTATAAGCCCTGCGGCGTCGACGTTTGTGAAGACCGCCGCCTTTTTTTCGCCGCTTCCCTTCTTTGCAATGAGATTTCCGCACTTGTCGGTGTACGTATCGTAATTTTTTTCTTCAAGGTACTCTTTTATCTTTGATATGAGGCCGTTTTCCGCCCCGGAAGCCGTGTTTATATTTAAAAATGTGTTTATTGTGCTCATTTTATCCGCTCCGATCTTACTTTATTATCTCGTCGAGATTTTCGTCCACTGCCTTTGCAAGGGCAATGCATGCATCCATATCGCTTACAGACGCAACGCACGACTGGGTGTGTATATAGCGGCAGGGAAGAGATATGGCGCAAACCCTTACCCCGTCGTTGCTTCTCTGTATTGACGAAGCGTCCGTGCCGCCGGCTATCTTGCTCTTTGTCTGCGTCTTTATGCCTTTTTCTTCGGCGATTTTCCTTATATTTTTGTATAGACGCCTGTCATACAGCGTTCCGCCGTCCATAAACGGAACTACCGCTCCGCTTCCCGGTGCGCAGACCTTGTCTTTTTCCTCGGTTTCCGGAAGATCGGAAGCCGTCGTGCTCTCGAGTATCACAGCAATGCCCGGCCTTATTTCGTTTGAAGCGGCTATCGCTCCGACTCCGCCGAGCTCTTCTCCGAGCGTAAAGGCGAAATACGAGTCGTTTTCAAGGTCTGATTTTATCATCTGCACCATGACAAGACAGCCGAATCTGTCGTCGAGCGCCTTTGAGCGCACAGCATCGTCTCCGAAAACGCAGAAGTCGTTCTCAAATGCGGCGTATTTTGCGTATACACCGAGCTTTTCAGACTCCCCGCGCGACCTTGTGCCTATGTCTATATACATATCGTCCGCCGATATTCCCTTGCCCTTTTCCTTTATGAGATGCACGGGCTTTGAGCAGACGACGCCCTTTATGCGGTTTTCTCCTATAACGACACGCTTTGAGAGCAGTACCTCGCTCGCCATGCCTACCTGATCGAACAACAGAGTCCCGTCGTCGTTTATGTGTTTTATCATGAACCCGACCTCGTCGAGATGTGCGGCGTACATAACGGTCTCTTTCGGCGCTTTTCTGCCCTTTTTGAAGGCTATGAGGTTGCCTGTCTTGTCAAAATACAGCTCGTCGCAGTACTCTTTTATCTCTTCTGCGATAAGCAGTGCGACCTCCTTCTCGTCGCCCGAAACGCCGCTTGCGTCGCAGAGCTTTTTCAGCAGATCAAGCATCTTTACGCCTCCTTTAAGTTTACCGCACCGTCTTTAAGCGACGGGTAGTCGAGGACTGTCTTTTCGAGGAGCCTTGCGCAGTTTTCAACGTCTGAGAGCGATACGCACTCGCAGTAGGTGTGCATATTTTTAAGCGGTATCGACAGCACGGCGCAGGGTATGCCGTTTTTCTGTATAAATGTCGCGTTTGTTCCGGTAGAGGTCATCTCGACGACCGACTGGCAGGGTATACCGTATTTTTTTGCGGTGTTTACGATAAAGTCCGTGAGCGCTCTCTTTATAGTTGCGGAATATGACACTCCGGCGCCGTCGCCCATTATCAGCGACTCAAACCGTCTTACTCCCTCGGTAAAAGCGAAGTTTACGTCGAGGACGATGCACGCATCGGCGTCCGTAAGCGCATAGGGAAGCGTTTTTGCGCCGAGCTGAGTTTTTTCCTCTCCGACGGCAAGGTGTGCGTAAACGTCAACCTCAACGTCCTTATCCGAAAGGAGCTGAGCGGCTCTCAGAACAGCTCCGACGCATGCCTTGTCGTCAAGGCCGGGTGAGGTTATTACGTCTTCGCCGAGCATAGCCGGCTCACAGCAGAAGCCTATCGGCGTTCCGACCTCGACGATTTTCAAAAGCTCCTCTTTTTTGTATCCCGTATCGACAAACAGATCCGACACCTTGAGATTTGACTTGTCTGCGCCGTGCGAGAGATGCGGCGGCACAGATGTGAAAAATCCGCGCACAGTCTCTTTTCCGTATATCAGAACGGGGCTTGAGGGCAGGATAAGCGGATCTATGCCGCCTATATTTACAACCCTGAGGAAGCCGCCGTCGAGCACCTCCGAAACTGCAAAGCCGACGGTATCAACATGTGCGTCAAAGACGAGCTTTTTTGCCCCGCTTATACCGGACTTATGTGACAGGAGTATGCTTCCCGACGGGAGCAGCTCCCATTCCTGCCAGAATCCGCGGCTTTCTGATGCGGCAAGGGCTGCCGCGTCTTTTATGCGGCGGCTCTCATAGCCGCTCACAGTGGGGATGGATATGAGCTTCTTCAGAAGCTCGAAGAGGTTTTGGTGGTTAGTTTGCATAGGTTTCTCCGAAATCTATTTAAAGTGTTTTTTTGTGGGTGAGGTGTGGCTTTTTATATTCTTTTTCTGTTGCTCTGCTGAGCAAAGTTGTAGATACCAAAGCGCCTTTGGCGCTTTGGGGATACGTTATGTTCTTTTTGCTCGTGCAAAAAGAACCAAAAAGCACGTTTTCTTTCTCTTGTAAGAGAAAGAAAAGGGAAAGAGAACTGCGTCGTCGCATAACGGGTTCCGTGCTTCGCACTCCACAGATGCGACACGACGGTTCTAAGCCCCGTTTTTCTGCCCTTACAACGGGCTACATCAAAGCTTTTGCTTTAGTGCCTCAAATTTCTTCGGTGGAGTTGCTCATATAGAGAATGTTGCACGTTTCCGCGCCATGGCAAGTTTTGCGGTCACGAGACTGCAGAGAAGGCGCGGTTTTGATGAGGCTTATGCAGTGGTACTTTATTGCTTTTGCAAGTGGTATGCGCTGCTTTCTGCTTCTTTTTCGGTGCATATCTATGCATACATATCTTGCAGTCGTTCTTTTCATAACGGCTTTTAAAAGAGCTGCAAAGCAATCTTTACCACAGCAACCCACTAATGATATGAGAAGCAATGGGTGTCGCCGATATAAAAAAGTTACATATAGCCTTGTTGAAGGCGTGTTGAGGCACAAAAGCCAATGCTTTTATATAGCCCTCTGTAAGCCCACCGAGATTTCGCATGGCACCGTCGTCGCATCTGTGGAGTGCGAAGCACGGAACCCGTTATGCGACGACGCAGCCCTTAGATTTCCCCTTCCCGCAAGAGGGAAGGGGAAAAATCTTTTGGTACTTTTCTTTTTCAAGAAAAGTACGTAACACGTATCCCCAAAGCACCAAAGGTGCTTTTTGCGCTATGAAGCGCTTTGGATACTGCACCTGCGCTTAGCAGAGCAACATAAAAAGAATAAAAACTGCTATGTTGACGTCAGCCGTCAATGTCGAAGCCTTCGCTCATCTTCTTTTCGGGGTATATGTATACCGGCTTCATCATGTTGGCAAGCCCCGTGAATTTGTTCATTCTGATATTGTTGTCTATCATCTCGCTCATAATGCTCAGCTTTCCCGTGAGTATTACGAGGCTCTGCGCACGCGTTACCGCCGTGTACAGCATATTCCGCGTCATAAGCCCTCTCGGACAGTCGAGAAGAGGTATTATCACGGCTCTGTATTCGCTCCCCTGACTCTTGTGGACGGTTATTGCGTAGGCGTGCTCTATGTCGTCAAAGGAAGCAAGGTCCAGCGTAACTATCCGCGAGTCGTCAAATCGGAACGTCACGAGCTGATTTTCTTCGTCTATTTCTTCTATGAAGCCTATATCGCCGTTGAATATGCCGCTTCCGCTCCTGCCGTCGTCTGCGTGCCACTCGGCGTCGTAGTTGTTGCGTATCTGCATTATCTTGTCTCCCTCGCGGAAGAGGACATTGTGCGAGGTGAACTCTTTTTTGCCGACGGATGGCGGATTGAACAGCTCGCGCATCACGAGGTTTATCGCCGCCGTTCCGGCTTCGCCCTTCCGGGACGGGCATATTATCTGTATGTCCTCGAGCGAGTTGAAGCCGTATGCCCTCGGAAGTCTTTCCCTGCACAGCTCTTTCGCAAGCTCCTGTACTTCTTTTCCCGTCCTTCTCGGCATGAAGAAAAAGTCCTTGCCCTTGTTGTCGACCGGGGGCATTTTTCCGCTGTTTATCAGATGTGCGCTCGTAACTATCAGACTGTCCTTGCTCTGGCGGAATATTTCATTCAGCCTTACGACTATAAAGCTGCGGCACTTTATTATGTCCCCGAATACGTCGCCCGCACCGACCGGCGGAAGCTGATCCGCATCGCCGATAAGTATCAGGCGAGTGCCGGGCTTCAGCGCTCGCAGAAGTGCGGAAAAAAGAAATATGTCGACCATTGACGCTTCGTCTACTATGACGGCGCCGTAATCGAGCGGATTGTCCTCGTTTCTCTGGAACTCCAGCCTGTCGTCGGACGTGTATTCGCACTCGAGCAGACGGTGGAGCGTCTTTGCGTTCATTTCCGTGGCGTAGGTCATGCGCTTTGCCGCTCTTCCGGTAGGTGCGGCAAGGCACACCGATATCTCAAGGCGGCTGAACATTGCTATTATCGCGCGAATTACCGTGGTCTTGCCTGTTCCCGGTCCGCCCGTTACGACAACTACGCCCTCGCTCGTCGAAAAGCGTATGGCGTCCGCCTGGAACGGTGCGAATTTTATTCCGGTCTCCTTTTCAACCTTCGCTATCTCGGCGTCTGCATCGAGGAGCGGAATGTCGAGCTTTGTGTCGCAGAGAAGCTTCAGCTTTTCCGCACAGTATTTTTCTGTCCTGTATACGTTTTCGAGGTATATCGCAGTGGTTTCTCCGTATTTTACCGCAACTATCTCCGCCCTGTGCGAGAGAATGACCACGCACTCCTGCACCTGCTCCCTCGTGACGGAGAGTATGTCCGACGCCTTTGAGAGGAGCAGGTCGAGCGGAAGATAACAGTTTCCGCTTCGGTTCAGCTCGATGTACAGCACATACTTTATGCCTGCTATTATTCTGTCCTCGTCGTCGTTTTCAAATCCGAGATTTTTTGCTATCGTGTCGGCTCTCTCAAAGCCTACGCCGTCTATCTCGTCGCAGAGCAGATACGGATTGTTCCTCAAAATGTCTATTGCGGCGTTGCCCCACTGCTTGTACACCTTGAGGGCGAGATTCGGCGAGAGCATACCCTGAAAATAGAGCATGACCTGACGCATACCGTACTGATTTCTGAAGCTCTCGGCTATCTGTGCGGCTTTTTTTGGCGATATACCCTTTATATCGGCGAGCCATTCGGGGTGTTCTTCTATCACGTTCAGGGAGTCCTCGCCGTAAAGGTCCACTATCCTCTTGGCGGTGACGGGACCTATGCCCTTCACAGCGCCCGAGGACAGGTACGTAAGAATTGCGGATGAGGTGGCAGGAAGCTCCTTGCTGTAGGAGGTGACAGAAAACTGCTTTCCGTAGGTGGGGTGATTTACCCATTCGCCCTCCGCCGATATCATCTCTCCCTCGCTTACGGCAGGGATGGTTCCGACAAGAGTTATAGGCTCGCCGTCGGAGTCAATGACGCATATCGTGTAGCCGTTGTCGGCGTTCTGAAAGACTACGTCCTCTATTATCCCCTTGACGTGCAGAGATGTGCCGGGGGATTTTTCAAGCTCTGTTTCGTTTCCTTTTTCTTTTTCAGTCATGGTGCCTCCGCCAACGTCTGAATTTTGCTTTTACTTTCACAAGTCCGCTTTATACGGCGCAAAGGACTGTATAAAGCGGCTTATTTCTCTTATTTTACTCCAAAAACACGTTGTCGTATTCCTCGGACAGCCTGTCAAAGACCTCTCTGTCCGTCTTTACGTTTTCGGAAAGTACGATGCCGTCAAATATTTCGGAGTAGTCGCCGAAGATAAAGCGGCTTTCGGCGAATCTTATCAGATACTCCACGTTTTCGCTCTCGCACGACTCGACGTATATTTTGCATGACGAGCCGGACTTTTTCTGTACGTAAGTATCGAGCAAGTGCCTTATGAAGTCGTAAACCCCCATAATGGCGAAAAATACAATAATTATCTGAAGCATGACGTTTAATATCTGCATAGTAACCCTCTTTTTCAGGATAATAATGAACGGCCGCGTCGCCATGCGGCGCAGAGCGGCTCGTTACATTATATTTTTTATGCAAATAAAACGTGTCTAATCGAAATTTTCCAGAGCTATGCCGAACTCCCTCTTTGCGGCCTCGCAAACAGCGCAAACGGGAAGCCCCATGACGTTGAAGTAATCTCCGTCTATCTTTTCGACGAACACCGAGCCCTTTTCCTGTATGCCGTAAGCGCCGGCCTTGTCCATCGGCTCGCCGCTTGCAACGTAAGCTCTTATATCTTCGTCCGAAAGCTCCCTGAAATATACCTTTGTGCTGACGTGCGATGTGTAGCTCTTTTCTCCTCTGCACAGGGTAAAGCCGGTGTACACTTCATGTACCGTGCCGGATAACAGCCCCAGAGTTCTTCGCGCATCCTCCTCGTCGCTCGGCTTTCCGATTATCCTTCCGCCATAGACGACGACCGTGTCCGCCGAAATAACGAATACGTCCTCCGACGACAGCTTTTTTGATATTTGCCTTGCTTTCCGCCTCGATATTTCACATACCGCATCGACGGGAGAAGTGCCTTCGGCTATGCTCTCGTCGGCGTCTGACGGCATTACCTCATATCTTGCGCCGATATTTGTGAGTATCTCGGAGCGCCTCGGAGACTTTGACGCGAGAATTATTCTCATATCTTATCTGTATATCGGATACTTTTCGCAGAGTGCGTTTACTTCGCCTCTGATGTAGTCCGCCTTGCTTTCAAAGTCGGCAGCGGCTATCTTCATGAGCTGTGCTACCTTGACAAAATCCTCTTCCTTGAATCCGCGCGACGTCGCCGCCGGCGTGCCGACTCTTATGCCGCTTGTTACGAACGGCGTCTCGGGATCGTTGGGGATTGCGTTCTTGTTGACGGTGATGTAAACCGCATCGAGCCTCTTTTCAAATTCCTTGCCGGTTATGGAGAACGGGCGAAGGTCTACGAGGGAGAGGTGGTTGTCCGTGCCGCCGGAGACGAGCTTGAAGCCCTGACTTAGAAGCTCTGCCGCAAACGCCTTGGAGTTTGCGACTATCTGCCTAGCGTATTCCTTGAATTCGGGTTTCAGAGCCTCGCCGAAGCATACAGCCTTTGCCGCGATTATGTGCATGAGCGGACCGCCCTGCGTTCCGGGGAATATCGCCTTGTCTATCTGCTTTGCGTACTCCTGCTTACAGAGTATCAGACCGCCTCTCGGACCGCGCAGAGTTTTGTGCGTCGTCGTGGTCACAACGTCGGCATACGGCACGGGGCTCGGATGAAGTCCTGCCGCAACGAGGCCTGCAATGTGCGCCATGTCTACCATGAATATGGCTCCGACGTCCTTTGCGACCTTTGCGAATCTCTCGAAATCTATCGTTCTCGGATAAGCGCTTGCGCCGGCAATTATCATTTTGGGCTTGCACTCGTGCGCTATGCGCTCCATCTCGTCGTAGTCTATAAATCCGTCGTCGTTTACGCCGTAGGGAACTATGTTGAAGTACATACCCGATACGTTTACGGGCGAGCCGTGGGTGAGATGTCCGCCGTGTGCGAGATTCATGCCCATGACCGTGTCGCCGGGCTTGCAGAAGGCGTTGTAAACGGCAAAGTTTGCGTTTGCTCCGGAATGTGGCTGGACGTTTGCGTGATCTGCGCCGAAAAGCTCGCAGGCTCTCTTTCTCGCAAGCTCCTCCGCTATATCCACGCACTCGCATCCGCCGTAGTACCTCTTTGACGGATAGCCCTCCGCATATTTGTTGGTGAGCACCGTGCCCGCCGCCGCGAGGACTGCCTCAGATACAATGTTTTCGCTTGCTATAAGCTCTATGTTCCTCGACTGCCTTGCAAATTCCTTTTCAATAGCTTCTCCTAACTCCGGATCGCACATTTTCAAAAATTCGATGTTTTCCTTTACCATTTTGTTCTACCTCCGTTGCTTTGAATCTGGTAAATTCCGCTTAAAACCTGTATTTTATCTTTATCGCCTTGCCGTCCGGATAGTCCGAAAGGACGCCGGTTGCAAAGAAATTTCCGCTCTTGTCGCACATACGGCAAATATCTTTGCCGTCAAATATTTCCTCTTTTATACCCGCCTTTTTGAGGTATATCTCGGCGCCGTTCAGTGCGAGCCTTACGTAAAAATCCGCTATCCGCACCTCCGGGAGCCCTTCAAAAAGCACTTTCGGGCTGACGAGAAGCCCTTCGAGCGACGAGACGTCGCCTTTTTTGTAAAGCTCCTCGATATCTTCGAGCTTTACGGCGTCTTTTGCGGAAAAAGAGCCGCAGCTCAGCCGCTCAAGACTCTGCAGCGCCGCGCCGCACCCCAGCTTTTTCCCTATGTCCTCGCAAAGCGTCCTTATATACGTCCCTTTCGAGCAGGAAATGTCAAGAACGCATCTCCTGCCGTCAAACGGTTCGGCAACGTCTATCGAGTATACCGTTATATCCCTTGCCTCGCGCTCGACTTCTATCCCCCGCCTTGCAAGGTCATACAGCCGCACTCCGTCCTTTTGCAGAGCCGAGTACATCGGCGGCACCTGCTTCTGCTTTCCGATAAAGCCGTTTATCACGCCGAGAAGATCGCTTTCGTCAAACGATACCTCGCTCTCCGCTATCACGTTTCCGGTGACGTCGGCGGTGTCGGTTACAACTCCGAAAAGCACGCCTGCCCGGTATACCTTGTCATGCCCGGTGAGCATATCCTGCACGCTCGTTGCGCTCCCGATAAGCACCGGAAGCACCCCGGTCGCCATGGGATCGAGCGTTCCGGCGTGTCCGGCCTTCTTTACGCCGTAGAATTTCCGTATCCGGGATACCACTGCATGGGACGTAAGCCCCGAGGGCTTGTATACGTTTAAAATTCCGTTCATGCGTGTGTCTGCCTTACTCCTCGAGAGCCTTCAGCTCTTCGCTGTTTTCCTCTTCGTCGGAAGCCGACTTCTTGTAGCCGACTACCTTTACGGCGGCTCTGTCGTAGGCTTTCGGCGGAACCTCGGGAGAAGAATCGAGCGTTACCTTTATTATGCCCTTGAGGGCGTTTGCCTCGGTGACGACGCCCTTTCCGTCGGCGGTCTCGACTATCGAGCCGACCTTCGGCGTTCTCGCCATTTCCTCCTCGTATACCTTGTCCTCAAATCTCAGACAGCACATGAGCTTTCCGCACGCGCCGGATATCTTTGCGGAGTTGAGGGAGAGCCCCTGATCCTTTGCCATCCTTATGGATACCTGCGCAAAGTCTCCGAGAAATTGGTTACAGCATACGCATCTTCCGCATACGCCTATCCCGCCCTGTATCTTTGCCTCGTCTCTGACGCCTATCTGCCTCAGCTCTATTCTGGTTCTGAATACCGACGCCAGCTCCTTTACCAGCTCGCGGAAGTCTACCCTCGACTCCGCCGTGAAGTAGAACAGCAGCTTTGAATTGTCAAAGGTGTATTCAACATATATCAGCTTCATCGCAAGCCCAAACTGCTTGACCTTCTGCTCGAATATTTCGCCCGCTTCCGCTTCAAGCGCCTTGTTTGCGACGTACTTTTCGGTGTCAGTCTTTGTGGCTATCCTCTTTATCTTCTTGAGCGGAGGAATGACGTCGCCGTACGGAACGAGGCGGTTTGATATTGCGGTGTATCCGTATTCGCTTCCGCGTGCCGTGTCGACTATTACCGGAGTGCCGAAGGGTATGTCATTTCCCGCCGGGTCAAAGTAGTATACCTTGCCGGCCTCTCTGAAGCGTACACCAACGACCTCATAGTCCCTCTTTTCGGGGTTTGCGTCGTCGGAGATCTCGCTTTCGGACTCTGAAACGAGTGCATTTGCCGTCCTTGAGCGGTCTATCGTCTCGGTTGTTACCGCTCTCGGCTTGTGGCGGCGCTTTTCCTCTTCGAGCGCTATCTGCTCCGCAAGCGGAACGGCGTCCTTATACTTTTCCTCGAGCGACGGCTCCTTCTCGGCCTTTACGGAAGCTATTTCGTCCGCATTTATCCCGAATCTCTGCTTTTTGCCGAAGGAGTCTTTTCCCATTATGTCGTTTGAGAGGGACGAGAGATTCTCCATTGGAGGCTTGTTCTGTGCTGCGGACTTGCGGTTTTTATTGCCGTGTCTGCCTTTTTTGCCACCGTTATTGTTGTTATTATGGTTGTTATTATTGTTATTATTATTGTTGTTGTTATTATGATTGTTGTTACTGTTATTGTTGCTGCTATTGTTATTGTTTCCGCCGTTGTTGCCGCCGCCCTGTCTGTGGTTCTTGCCATTCTTCTGATTGTGGCGGTTGTTATTTTGCTTTGTGTTTTGATTTTCCCGTCTGTCGGGTGAGTTCTGGGCGTCCCTTGCGTTATCAGGCTTTGATTCCTGCGCCTTTTCCGTCTTTTGAGGCGCATTTTGACCGTGGTTTTTATTGCGGTTGTTTTTGCCGTTGTGGTTTGAAGGCTGCTGAGAGCCTTTGTTTTCGGCTGCGGAGCGGTTGTCGGAGCCGTTTTCGCTGTTTATGGTCTTAGCCGGGACTATGCCGGACACTGCCTCCTTGCCCTTGTTGTTTTTGCTCGGAAAAGACAGGAGAAAGCCCTTTTTCGTGTTTATCGAGCTGTCGCCGTCCGCCGAAGTGTTTGGTCTTATGTTTTTGTCTTTATTACTCATGATATTTCGTTAAAATTTCCTTTCCGTGTCTCTATGCCATCTGAGACAAATACGCCGTCAGGGCGTTCATGTTTGCGTTGTCCTCCAAAGAAAGATACGCCTTTTCGAATAGTTCGTATGATGCCATTGCCCTCTTTGCGGAAATGTGCGGGCAGGTGCTTTTCAGCTCGTCCGAAAAATCCAAGGTGAACTTTTCGTCGCCGGTGAGCTTGTACATGAGGACGCTATGCGCCGTAAGCATCATTACTTTGAGGTATATTTCGGCGTCGTCCCTCGTCTTCGCCGCCTTTTGCAGGGAGAGAAATATATTCTTGTCCTTTCCCGTAAAATACCCGTATGCAGTGTCAAACGCGGCTGTTACCGTTTCCGCGTCGCCGGGTGTTATCTCGCATTCGTACTCCTCAAGGTACGAGGCGAGAAGGGATTTTTCGTATGCCGTTCCCGAAGGGAGCGTATTTGCCGCAATATCCTCGTAGTAAGATGCGTCCTTTACCTCGTCGGTAAGCAGGCAGACTCTCGAGAGGACTGTCGGTATGACTCCGTTCTTTGACGACGCCGTCAGCACGAAGTAAACGCCGCTCGGCGGCTCTTCGAGTATTTTCAGCAGCACGTTCTGCATAAGCACGTTAGTATGCTGCTGGGCGCTGAAGCTATCTATATTTTCCAGTATGAATACCTTGCTGTCGCTTTCGTTTGGCGCAAGGTACGCCTGCATGAGCGTCTCGCGCAGGTCTTTTATCTTGACGTTCTCTCTGCCTATGATTATTACGTCCGGATGTGTGCCGGCATCCGTCTTTCTGCAGGCGCTGCAAGCGCCGCACGGCTCACCGGAAGGCAGGGGTGACGTGCACATTATGGCTTTTGCAACCTTGGTGGCCTGTTCTCTCGAAGAGAGTATGGCAGGCGAGAGGATAAGGTAAGCGTGAACCTTTTTTGTCGGATCGAATCCCTTTATAAATCCGCTCATACCTGAATGAATTTTTCGACGCCTGCGTGAAAGCAGCTTTGCCGGCGGAGAGGAAGCCGCCCGCAGAGGCTGTGCTTGCGGAATGAAAGCCTGCGCTGAACAGCTCTGAAGCAACTGTCGGCGCATCGTCATTGTGCGGCAGCAGGTGTCGGTTTCGTCTTTTTCTCCTTTCTTTAAAAATTTATTTCAATCCGAAAAGCATTGAATCGGATGAGTATGCATGGCATATAGCTGCTGCGAGCGCATCCGCGGTGTCGTCCGGGTGCGGCTCTTCTTTGAGGGAGAGCAGCTTGGTGACCATATACATTATCTGTTTTTTGTCGGCTCTTCCGTAGCCGGTGACGGCCTGTTTTATCTGAAGCGGAGTATACTCAAAAATCGGAATGTTGTTCTTTTTTGCCGCGAGCAGTATGACGCCCCTCGCCTGGCAGACGTTGACGGCGGTCTTCTCATTGGTGTTGAAATACAGCTTCTCTATGGATACTGCGTTAGGAGAAGCACTCTTTATCAGCTCGTCTATATTTGAATATATCTCTTCGAGGCGATCCTCTACTTTAGTGTGGGCAGGGGTGAGCACAGCGCCGTATTCGAGGGCATTGAAGGCGTTTTTTGAATAACTGACTATCCCGAATCCCACGGTCGCAAGGCCCGGATCTATACCCATTATTATCACTAAAACCGAAGCCTCCCCTTATAAAACTAAGCCTACATATTACAATTATATAACAAAAACGGCCGTTTGTCAATCGTTTACGGCACAAAAAGCGTATTCAGGCGATTTTTTGAGAACGGCAAGCGGAAAAAGGAAAAAAACGGAGGAAAAAAGGTGTGTATACGTTATTATTTATGCAAAGAAAACGGATTTATACCAAAAAGTCTTGACATACGAAAGATTTTCGGATATAATACTATGTGCTCATATTGGGGCGTCGCCAAGCGGTAAGGCATCGGACTTTGACTCCGACATTCGCTGGTTCGAGTCCAGCCGTCCCAGCCAAAAAGAAAAAGTCGCATCAGCGGCTTTTCTTTTTGTACTATTCTCTTTTCTCTCTGTTTCCCCCCTTGCGACTTTTTTCAGAGAAGAGCGAAGAGAAAAGGTACGTTTTGCTTTGGAAAACTGTTCAGGCCGCTGACAAAGTACAGTCAGCGGCCTAAGAGGTCCGGTTATCGGACCTCTCTGCTCTGTCAGTATTTATACCCGTATTTTGACGCAAGGGCTTTGAGCTTTGACTGATAGTCGCTGTTCAGCTTCTGAATCGTTGCGCTGAGCTCCGCCTCAAAATTCTCCATGTATTTTTTGCCTTCGCCGCTGTCGGGTGCTATGCCGTTATTGACGAGCCATTCCTCTGCGGATGCTCTGCCGCTCTCGGCTCTCTCCGCCTTTTCGAGAAAGTCGTCGTATAGCTTTCTCGCCTGTTCGCTGAAAACGGTAAAGCGCGTCGCAAGAGTCTTTATTCCAGACGAAGAGCCGCTCTTTGCGGCCGAGCCTGTAAGCAGCGCATCGGCGTAGCCGGTCTTGCTCACGCTTCCGGCGTCGACGCCCATCTTTTTTGCGTTGGATAAATTGTAATTATAGCTTACCTTATCAATCCACGCCTTCTGCTCAGATACGTCAAGTCCTGCCTTTTGGCGGGAAGAGATGACGTCGAGCGACCTTGCCACCTCAGACTCATATACGTCCTTGTCGCCGTTTTTTATCCTCCCTATGCGCTCATCCGCACTGAGAGTCGAATATTTCCATTTGTTTGCCAATTTTTAACCGTACCTTTCCTTTGGGTAAGCGGCCGCCTGCCTTATACGCCGAGGAAGCCTTGTTTTTCAGCGTAAAGCGAAGCTTGGTCCGCCTTATTCCCTGTTATTTCTCTTCAGAACCGTGTAATCTACCCTTATCCCGAGTATTCCGACATCGGGATCTTTTGTGCTTATTGCGAATCTGAACTTTTCGGCGGCGTATTTCGGAACCCTCACAAAAAACGTCGCCTTGTTATCCTCCGATGGACACAATTCCTCTTCGTGCTCAAAGTACTTGTTCCCGTCCGCATATATCCGCACTGCAGCACGGCACTTTTTTCCGGTCATGCAGTCGAATCTCACGGCGGTAACCGTCTTTTTCGCATGAGGATACGAAAGGTCCGTGTTTTTGGTCTCAACGTATGCGTCGACCGTTCCGCCGCCGTCGTCAAACACTACGCACCCGCAGTCCTCTCCGAATCCGAAAAGCTCTCTTCCGTCCCCGAAGAGCACGTCCGCATCTATATCCGACAGGACAAGCCACACGAGCTTGCTTGCATGGTCCTTATAATTTGACGAGCTTACGTATGGCCGGGCGCCGTAATCCCAGACGTACGCCCTGTTCCCGACAAGGAGCAGGTATTTTCCGTCTGCGTCGCACGCCTTTGCGTTCTTTATCTCTTCCCCGGATGCGCTGAATAGTCCCTTTTCCCCCTTTGAATCAATTATGTTATGAGAGATTGGCACTATGTTCATCTCGTCGTAGTTGTCGGTCGAATCCACTATGAATACGCCGCTTTTGCTGTTGACAAACACCGTTTTGTTGTCTACGGTCGCAACGCTTTGCGGCACGTCGCAGCCGACGGATGAGTTTATCAGCTTTACCGAGTAGTATCCGCCCGTGCTCTCGGAGTACGAGTAGCTTATGCGTGAGACGGTGCTGTCCGTAAACGTGAGCATATATCCGTACTGCTTTGCGAAGGCGCGGATATCCTCGCTGCCCTGTCCTATCGTGTTGCAGCTGTCCTCATAGAAGCATAGCGGATCGGCTATCTCGCTCATGAAGTATACGCCGGGGTAATCGGGGTTCCCGGCAAGAAACAGCCTTGTGCCGTCGAGTGTGCCGCCGCCGAACGACTCCGCCACAAGACAGCCCGAGAGCTTTTCGCTCTTGTCGTAATCGGGGTTTGTCGAGTAGTAGCATATCTTCAAGGTGTTGTCCTGCGTCTGGCGGACGCCTACCAGATAAAAGCTTGTGTTGTCGTACGTATACTTATCGTCGTCAAGCAGTTCACCGTTAAGATAAAGGCAAAATTTCCGGCTGTGATCCATATCGTCCGGAAATATGTATCCTCTGAAGCCGTTCACGGTATCCTCCCGCAGATACGTTACGGAAACGTACGGCGCAAGGATATTCGGTCTGAACGAGGATACGCGGATAGACGTGGTATCTCTGCCGTTGAACGAGGTGCGATGTGTCGGTGCGAAGGGGAACTCCTCCTTCGCCTCAAAGTTTCTGTCCGCACTGTAAAAGCGAGCATGGCAGAAGACGTATATCTTTCCCCCGAACTCCACGATAACGCTGTCTTCATCCGGGAGGTCGTCCAGCATTACGTATACGCCTCTTCCGTCGGTGCGGCAGAAAAGCGTTCCGGCGTGGAAGAAAAAGCTGCCGCAGAATCTTTTCCCTGAGTACGAGTGGAGCGTTCCGTAAGAGATATTGTCCTGCGGGAGCGTGCGGACGGCCTTTCTCGAACGAAGCACACCGTCCTCGAGAAGAAAGTCGTTTATGGCGCTTGCCTGAGAGCCGTCAATAAGCGACGGATCCGCGCCGAAATTCACTCCGCCGTCAAGCGTTTCGATATAAGCAGAAAGCTTCTTTGCGGAGGAAAAGGAGTACGGGCTGTGACTTACATACCCCATTTTGCGCGCCTCCCCAAAGGTGCCCTTCTTCCGCCGGCAAAGAGCGAATTGCGCCGCGTGCCGAGCGGAGAGGCGTTATAGCAGTTGAGCGCTACGTCGTTATACTTGTATATAAGACGGCTGTAAAGCTCGGAGTATTCGGTGGGACATAGCTCTGCGGCGGTAAGGTAGACAAGCGCATCGCACGTTATGTCCGGAAGGGTTATCTTCTCATCCGCACAGGTCTCGGGCGTAAATTCGTTTGCCTTTACGGTATATTCTACGATTGCCCTATCCCCGTCGCCGAAAGCGTCGCAGTAAATGCGTCCGCCTGATATCCGCACTCTGCACATGGGCAGCTCTGCGCCGCCCTTTGCATACAGTCTGCATATCTCATACAGCCCTTCGGGTTGACAAGCGGAAATCATTCCGTCCTCTCCCCTTGTAAACTCTATCTCATCAGAGCGTCTCAGGAGCGGAAAGCTCAGCATTACCCTTCTTGCGCACTGGTTAAGCGTCGCAATAAAGCGCTTTTCCACGTCCGCCGCTATTCCCTTGCCTCTCGTTATCTCCTCGCCGTTGAGCGAAAACTCCTCGAGCGCCTTGTATACGCTCTCCTTGAGAAGAGCAAAGGTATAAGTGTGTTCCTGTAAAATACCTATCATCCTTTCCTGTGTGACGGGAGAGGTTTCCCCCTCCCGTGCTCCCTTATTCTCAGAACAGGTCGCAGAAGCATATATATGCGCTCGCTCCGCTGCCCGAAAGCCAGAAACGGCCGCCGAGACTTGCATACGTTCCGTCTTTTATGATAAAGGCGTCGGCATCGTCTGCGTTTTTCATTGCCTTGAGGCGAATGTCGCCCCCATCGGCGAATATTATCGCTTCAAGCCCTTCGGTGTTTATCTCCGTGTCACTGCCCGTAAGGACGTATTCCTTTGTCTTTACGGGTATTCTCTCGGTCCTGTTCATAAGCATCCCTCAATTTATGCGGGATTTGAGAATATTATAGGTCTTGCGTCGCCAAAGCCGAAGGCAAAGTCCACGTATCCGATGTAATCGGTAATGAGGGGGTTGTCCTGCTTTGACACGAGGACGGTGGGCTTTGTGATATAGACGAGCTTCAGCACCTCGGACAGCATGAGCGAATCGGCTATAGCCCACTGCTTTCCGGTAAGACCGGTGTTTCCTCCGCCGACTACCATATACTGCATTCCGTATATGGGGTTTGCGGCGTTGGGAGCAGCGTCCTCGTCCGGATTCTTAAAGGGTGCGAGCTTTGCATTAGGACCGCATATCTCCTTTGCCTTTGCCTCGAGCTCGGGAGAGACGAGGAGAAGGTCGAAATTGCAGGAGAAGGGCAGTCCGTCGGGTGTTACAAAGCGCGAAGCCTTCGTCATTGCCTCGGTTATTGCGGAAACGGAAAGGTTTGCCCTCATGAGGTTTGAGAAGGTGCCGTCGGAGCTGTCTCTGCTTATGGGGTGAGCGTCGCTTGCCCATGCCTCGCCGTCCGCACCCTTTGCGGTAAACGCATTTTCAAAGAGTCTGTAAAACTCGTTGAGCACGGTCATGTATGCGCTGTCTGCGAGCTTTGTTCCTATCTTTGCCGCCTCGCCCGAATAGTCGAGCTTTGCCTTCTTGTAGCTTGCGGTAACTCTGAGAGCGTGCTCACGGGGAGTTATCGTAGTGATAAAGCCCCTCTTGCTGTCGGCGGAGGCAACGCTCGTGCCGTCGTAGAGGGGAAGCTCGCCGTAGCCGCCGACTCCCTCGAGCCTGTAATCTATCTCGTCCTGGCTCACTACTTCGGCTATTCTGCTTATTGCGTCAAGGCGCTTTGCGTATCTTATATCAAATCTCTTTTTAACGAGAGGATATAAGTCGTTGTGCCATGTGTAAATATCGTTCATTTGTTTCTCTCCTTACGTGTGTTATCAGTCAAAAAGCGTGGTCTTGAGCTTTACGCCTACCGTGAAAGCCTTGTCGTCCTTGCAGACGACGATGAATTTTACGGTCGAAGCGCTGTTGTATGCGGCAATACCTCTCGCAGTGCTGTCAAGATATACGTCGCTTCCTATCTCGGGCATGAATACGTACTCATCGTCTTTGTACGCCGTTCCTCCCGCACTTACGGTGAACGTCGCCGTTTGACCGGATATATTGCAGGCGCTGACCTTTCTTGCGTCGCCTACGTTATCGGTGTTCTCCGAGTCGTCCGCCTTGTGTCTGAGCACGAGGTATCCGCTCGAAATGCTCGAAGAGAGCCCCACGGACGAAACGGCTATCGCCGTATTGGAGGAAGACGTCGACTTTACTTTATAGACCGGGGCCTTTGCGGAATATACCGCTCCGTCGGTTATGTCGACTCTTATCTTGTCTCCGTCGGATCTTGCGTTGAGAATATCCTTCTCACCCGTGTGATCCTCTGCGGCAACGCCTATTACCGATGAGCCGACGGCGGTCTTGCCGACAAGTCCGTCAACAATGCCTACCACGTCTCCGTGGGTGATTTTCGTATCGGGTGCGATGTCGTACTCTTTTATAAGAGGGGTGTTTGCTCCCGAAAGATTGAATAAAAAGTTCATAAAAATCTCCATTCCTTATAATGATATTTTTCCCGTACCCGGAAGGCTGCCGAGCATTTCGGCGTACTCCCTGTACGACAGCCCGCCCTCGCGGGCGATCTCCATCTGGCGCTTGGTCAAAGATGCGCCGTAGTCCGTCTGCACGGCACCGTCGGAAAATGATGAGCGGAGCGGCACGGTCTTTCTGCGCGCGCCTTCCGAGCCGCCGTGCGCCCTCTCAAAGCGGATATACTGCTCGTATATATCACCGAGCGGCGCATTTCTTCCCTCGGCAAAAAGCCTGAAGCTCTCCGAAAGCACCGTCATAGCGGCGTCCTCCCCGGGGTACTCCTCTTCGAGAGAGAGAATGTCGCCGAGAGTTACGCCGTCAAGGCTTGACAAGCCGCTTTTGCCTGCTTTGCCTTTATCGGCATCATCCGCTTTTCCGTACTCCGTTTCCGGCTCTTCGCCTATGCCTTTTGCAAACGTATCGTTTTCTTCCGCCTCAACGGCGTCTTTTTCGGGCTCTGCCGGGATTTGGAACTCGTCCGCATCCTTTGCCCTGCCCAGCCGCTCTCCGAGCATTCGAGCCATATCCGAATACGATGCCTTCTCTATCACTCCCGTTGAAGATAGCTCATCAAAGGCACCCTTCAGGTCCTCGAACGCCTCAAAATTTCTGCGCTCGCGCCTGAGCCTTTCGGATATCAGCTTTTCAAGCTCGTCCTGCGTAAAGGTCTTTTCCGCCGCCTCTGCCATTTTGGGAGCGGCGTCACGTTCGGCGGCTTCTTCCGTCTTTCCGCCGTTTTCATATATATCAACCATTTTCTTCCTCCGTTACAGCTCCGCTTAAACCGTAGTTTTCGCTTTTTGCATATTTTTCGTCGAGATATGCGCATATTTCCTTTCTCATGGGAAGCCCTATCATATCCACGTACGCCTTGACGAACATGAAGTTGTCGGGCGTTATGTCTGCGGATATCAGAGAATTTATTGCGGAAATGGTAAACGCCTTTGAGTTTGCCACAGCATCTCCGAGATGTATCTTCACATCGAGCGACGGGATATATCCCTTTTCGGAGACCTTTTCGGATGCATCCGCAAAGGATGAGTAGCTGAAGTCAAAGCCTTCGCTGTCCCGTCCCTTTATGAACCTGCCGTCCTCGTAAAATTCGAGCGCCGTGTAGTCTATAAGCGTAAAGAGGCGCTTGAAGCCCTCGGATTTGCCGGCCTTTTTAAGAGTCTGACGGGATTTTGCCCTCTCGTTGAGAAGGGCTATACCGGATGCCGTGGTCACGCGCAACGGCTCCTTTCCCTGATTTGTGTCAAAGTTTCCGGTCGTCTCCTCCATTATGTTCTGCCACATGGAGTAGTTTTCAAACTGACCGCCCTGGAGCGACGAGAGATTTCCGAGTCTCTGCACCTTACCCATCATGCCCGGCCTGAGCTTCCATATCGCACCGGGTGTGTTTTCGGGCGTCTCTCCGTCGGAAAAGGCGTTCTCCTCGGCAAGTATAACGTCGTTTGAAGAAAAGGCGGAATTGAGCTGGAGAAACGCAAGCTCACGGTCGGCGGCGTCTATTATGGGTATTATGTGCTCAAGCTCGCTCTTGCCCCATATTCCGTCCTCGCTCGGCACCTTGCTGTATATGACGAACGGAAACATATTGCAGTCCGTATTCTGCCAGTATTTCGGTATGTATTTTACCTCTTTGCCGTTTATGAGCACGGTGAGCGCAACGTCGCCTGCCTTATACGCATAGCGGTGCTCGGTCTTTCCCTCATCTCTGCTGAGGGTGCTGACCGTACATTCTCCGCTTCTCGGCTGTCTGAACCAAAATTCCGTTACGGTGACGCTGTCCGCCTCTCCCCTGTCGGGCAAAGTGACTCCGCTTCTGCCGTCTGCGTCGAAATAGCTCTCGAAGTCCTCTCCCCGGGAGGCTATGTCGTCCTCAAACACTCTGAACGCCTTCTGCTTGTGCATGGGGTAAACGAATGCGATATACTCGCACGCATCTACACTCATGGCATTCGGATCTGCGTATATCTGCTCGGGAAGCGGATTTTCTATGACTACCTCGCTCTCCCCCGAAGGATTTGTTCCGGCGTCGCCTACTCCGACCTTCCATACCGCACTGCCCTTTATGCCGAGCCTCCGCTCGTTTCTTATGTTCATGTCCGTAAGTCCGTTCATATCGCATATAAGGCGCACCATCTCCTCGCGCTGTTTTGCGAGGCTTGCCGGATAATTGAGGCGCGGACTGAACTCAAAGTCCGGCACCTCCGGCTCTATCTGGCTCTCAACGTGCACGTATCCGTCCGCCGACTGCGCAGGCGTCCAGGGAAGCGCACTGTTTTCGCAGAAAAGATCTGTCTCGTAGTTTATGTCGTGCAGGCCGTCGTAATATCTCCTCATCTTCTTCCAGTACATATCTGCGGACTGCCTTGCCGCACCGCTCGCTTCGAGCAGCTCCTCGGCCGTCTTTTCGCGCATCTGCGGCGTGGAAAAGTCGTAGAGCGCCGCGTCGTAGTGCTTTCTTCCCGAAAATACTCCGCCGTGTCTTTTCATCTGTGTTATCATCCTTTCAGTTTTAATATAAGTCACTTTGCTTTATTGATTTTTCTTCCCTTGCCGTACAGCTTTTTTGTCTCCGCCGCCTTTTTTTCTCCGGGCGCCGATGACCTCCATACCGCAAAGTATCTCAGCGCATCCGGCGCATGGGTTATGGAGTGGGGGTGTATGGATACGTCGCCGGGGCGCGTGGGATCGCTCATGAGGAGCGGCAGACAGCGTATAAGATTCGTGCAGCAGCGCATTATCTTCATTCTCGGCTGCGCCGATACGCCGTCGTCTCTGAGGCTCAGCCACTCTTTAAGACATGCCCAGCCCTGCGTCCTCTCGGTTGTGAGCTTTGTCAGATACACTCCGTTCTCCGAGAAAAGCTCGGCAATGCTCTTTCCGGAGTCCTTCTGACGCGACCACAAGTCGCTCGGGGCTATCACCGTGTCTATCCCCTGCATCTTCTGCTTTATAAGGCGTGCCGCTTCGCTGACTATAAGTCCGCTCTGATGTATCTCGTCGTAGACGTACGCCCGCCCGTCTCTGCCGACCGCAACGAACACCACCGCCAGCATATCGAGACCGTAGTCCATGGCACAGTATTTTCTGTAACCCTCATCCACGCAAAACGGCGGTACTGTATGAACATCGTAGTCGAACTCTCTGAAAAACTGTCCTTCAAAGCTGCTCCAGTCGCCGCTGAGCCACGCCTCTCTCAGACCGTGCGGAAGGCTCTCGAGCTGTTTTACGTAGTCGGGGTTCGAGCCGAGAAGCACGCCGTTGTCGTAGACCGTCGCCTTTATAAAGGTGTATTCGGCGCCGTTCTCGCTCTCCCGGTATTCCCTGTCTATGAACAGCCGCTTTACCCAGCCGTGCCCGACGCCGCCGGGGTTGCAGGTGAGATACATACGCTTGGGGTAGTCGTTTGTTCCCCTCAGGCATCCCTTCAGAGCCTGAAACTGATATTCCGTCATCTGCGTCGCCTCGTCTATTGCGATAACGTCGTACTCCTGCCCCTGGTACTGCATGGCGTCGCTCTCGTTGCGGAGGTATCCCATGCGTATAAGCGAGCCGTTGGGAAACTCAAAGGTCTTTTTTGAGTCCGAGTAGCGCACTGCGTCCCCTATCTCAAGCATAAGAGGGCGAATGTGGTTGTCCAGCAGCTCTGCGTAAGTCCTTCTCACCAGAAGCACCTTCAAGCCCTCGTACCTTGCGCACATGAGCACTATTTTTCTCCTCAGCGCCCAGCTCTTTCCGCCGCCCCTTGCGCCGCCGTAGGCGACGTACTTGGTCCTGGCATTGAAAAACTCGAGCTGTTTCTTTTGGGGTGTGCCCTTCAGCACGAGCTTGCGAAAATCGCCTTTTTCAGTCCGCAAGACGGCTCGACTCCCCGTCGAGAACTATCTTTATATTGCCGCCTGCCGCACTGTCCTGCTTTCTGTCCCCCCAACCGAAATTGTATTTCAGGCTGTTGGCGGCGGCGTTTGCGGCGAGGTCGCCCGTCAGTGCGTGCTCCTCGATAAACGCCTCTATCTTTGAAAAGGCGTCGGATATCAGCGGAGCGTACTGCCTCTTTGCCGCAAGGCGCTCAAATTCCGCACGGGTTACGCCTATGTAGCTTATAAGCCCTGTCAGCGTATACGGCTTTTTTATCCTTCCGCCGGCGCTGTTTTCCTCATCGCATGAAGCAAAATACGCCTCTATCTTCTCTCCGACGTCCGAATACTTTCTGTTTTTCGTCTTTGGCATCACATCTTCTCCTTTCTTTAAAAATCAAACTATACTTCTTATAAACTCTTCCGCATTGTCCTGTGCGTAGTCGTACCAGCAGTCCTTGTGTATGACCTCGCCCGTTGCGGTTATTTCAACTGCGTTCTCCATGCCGCATATACCGTATCCGCACTGAGCGCACCTGCATATCGCCTTTGAGCCGGTGCCATATCCCGCATCTTCGCTCTCATAATCGTCAAAAAACATATCAGTCATTGTAACTCCTCTCAAAACAGAACTTTTGTTCGATTTATTGGTCAAAAAAATTATGCTATATCTTTACCGGGGCGGTAAATAGCACGTTTGTTCTATTGAACGATGATATTTTACCACAAAAATCGTGATTTGTCAATGATTTTTAGAACTTTTGTTCTATATTTGTGACATTGCACAAAAAGAAGGGGGAGATATTGTGCAGGATTTTGCGGAGATACGCAAAATTTTGGATTGGTGAGTGTGTAAAGAGCGTTTAATAACTTAAAAGTACTTGACAAATTGATAACTTTTAAGTATAATATATGGTGCAGGAGTGATAATAAGCAGTGTATACAGTGAAGTTTTACAGGGATAAGGACGGCAACGAGCCTTTAAGGGAATATTTGAAAAAGTTATCGAAGAATAAGGACAAGGACAGCCGGATAAATTTGACGAAGATAAGAGATTACGTCAAAGCCCTCAGCTTGTACGGCAAAGCACTCGGCGAGCCTTATATAAAGCACATAGAAGGCGAAATATGGGAACTGCGGCCTCTGCGCAACAGAATATTTTTCTTCGGATATGACGGAGATCAATTTATTCTGCTATCCCACTTTATCAAGAAAACACAAAAAACACCTCAACGCGAAATAGATAAGGCGAAGAGGCTGATGAATGATTATTTGGAAAGGAGTAAGGAAAGTGAACAATAATAAGATATCTCCCGACGGAATGAATTGGGATGACTTTGAAAAAGAGATATTTACGCCCGAGGAGCTTGCGGAAAGTGACCTTCGCGTCGCAATAATCGGCGAGCTGATAAAGGCACGGCAGGAAAAGGGCATAAGCCAAAAAAAGCTGGAGGAGCTGAGCGGCGTTAAACAGCCGATAATCGCCAGAATGGAAAAGGGAAGCACAAGTCCGCAGGTGGGCACGCTTCTGAAAGTGCTCGCGCCTCTCGGACTGACACTTGCGGTCGTGCCGATAAAGAAAGATAATAATTAAGGATAACGGGCTGTAGCAAAATGAATTGTTACAGCCCATAATTTGTGCAATATCAACAAATATTTATAGGGAACGGCCTGTGTGCTGTCCCACTTTTTGTGCGATCTGCGAATTTTGCTACAGCCCCGCATATAGCTTATAAAAACGTCTGCTGACGGTCAATCCAGCTCTCCTGAAGGGCGCTGTGTATCTCTTCGCCGCCGCGCAGATTTCCCAAAAGAAGCGGAGACGACGGATCGTGAAGACGTGCGTTTCTCACAACGTTGTCCTTGTTTGCGTTTGCGTAGCAGTACCTGCACAGGTGTGCGCAGGTGTCGTAAGCGCCGATATCCGTTCCGATAAGGCAGCTGCACTCCGCTCTCGGCGACCTTTTGGAGGACGGGACCTTTAGCCTTGCGCCTATGGCGTTTTCTATCGTCTCCTTAGTCTGACAGCCGGAGCAGTCTATTCCATACTTTTCAAGGTCTGTGCCCTCGGCACAGGTCTTTATCTTTATTCCGTACTCTTTGCCTATCTTCGCAAACGCCTCGCCTATCTCCGCCCTCTCGCGCGGAGAAACGGTCCTCGCCTCGGGAAAATTGCGCTTTACCTTTTCATATAGGTCTATAAAGCTGATAACGCATACCTCGGTATGCCCCGACAGGCGCTTCGCTATGGCGGAAAAGTCGGCTATGTGCTGTTTTATGCTGTATTTTTCGGTTATAAATATCGGATCGTACCGCCAGGCTACGCTCTTTATTCCGACCTTTTCCGAAAGGGATATAAATGAGCTTATTACCTTGCCTTTTTGCGGAACATTAGGCTCGACCTCTCGTCCGTAGGGGGTTATGGTGACAAACCAGAACTGCCCGAAATCCTTTATCTCGTCAAGGTGCGGAATCATCGGAGACGGATCCTTTGTGCAAAAGCCTATGCAGTCCATCTTAACTCGTATCTCGTTATCTGCTCGGGGTGGTACGGGTTTCTTACAAGCACATACCCCTCTCTTATCCTGTTCATGAACCACTTTGAGTAGAACGCCGGGATATCCGTGCGCTGTCCGGTGTTTATTACCATTATTACATAGTCCTTTCAAAAGAGCGGCCGACGTTTATTCCTCCGTCACTGCCTGCGGCAATCCGCCCCTCCGCACCGCAAAAAGGCGGCCCTTCAAAGCCTTGCTTCAAGCTCTTTTCTTCTCTGTTCGTTCTCTTCCCCGGGCTTTCCGAGAAGCGCAAACATATTCTTCTTGTACGCCTCAACGCCGGGCTGGTTGAACGGATTTACTCCGAGCATATATCCCGAAGCCGCACACGCAAGCTCGAAGAAGTATACCATATAGCCGTAGCAGTCCTCTCTTCTCGACTCGACCTCAAGCACTATGTTCGGCACGTCTCCGTCGGAGTGAGCGAACGCAGTGGCTATAAACGCCTTTTTGTTTGCTTCGTTCAGGTCTATGCCCGAGATGAAGTTCAGCTTGTCGACGTTGTTCGGATCGTTCGGAATGATGAGGGATCTTCCGGTGTCCTTTATGTCAACGACAGTCTCAAAGATATTGCGCACACCCTCCTGGATTATCTGTCCGAGGGAGTGAAGATCGGTAGAATATATAACGGACGCAGGGAAAATGCCCTTGTTGTCCTTGCCCTCGCTCTCTCCGAAAAGCTGCTTCCACCACTCGTTCATGTACTGGAACGACGGCTCGTAGCAAGCCATTATCTCGGTAGACTTGCCCCTCTTGTACAGTATATTTCTTATGACGGCGTATCTGTAAGCGTCGTTCTTATCAACGTCGCAGACAGAAAGCTCCTTTGCCGCCCTTGCCGCACCGTTCATTATCTCGTCTATATTTATTCCGGCAACGGCTATCGGAAGCAGACCGCATGCGGTGAGGACCGAGTACCTTCCGCCCACATTATCCGGCACAACGAACGTCTCGTAGCCGCTTGCGTCGGAAAACTCCTTGAGAGTGCCGCGCGATTTGTCGGTGGTCACGAAAATGCGCTCCCGTGCGCCGTCCTTGCCGTACTTCTCTTCGAGCATCTCTCTGAAGATGCGGAACGCAACGGCAGGCTCGGTAGTCGTTCCCGACTTTGAAATGACGTTGACGCATATATCTTTACCGTCGCAAAGCTCCACTATCTCCGAGAGTGCGGAAGCGCTTATGGAGTTTCCGGCAAAGTAGATGTTCGGCGTGTCTTTTTTGAGAAGGTTATAATTCGGGGACTTTATATACTCTATCGCCGCCCTTGCGCCGAGATACGAGCCGCCAATGCCTATAACTATAAACACGTCGCAGGACTTCCTGATCCTTGCGGCGGCTTTCTTTATGCGCTCGAACTCGTCCTTGTCGTAGTCAAACGGCAAAGTCTGCCAGCCGAGAAAATCGCTTCCCTCTCCCGTCTTGTTTACTATCTTTTCGTGTGCGTCGGCAAGAGCGGATGCATAGGAAGAAATCTCCTCGTCCGACACGAACGCCTTTAAAAATTTGTCGTTAAGCTTTACTGACATTTTTTGACCATCCCTTCATTGTTTCTTTGCCTTATTATACATCAATGCGGAAAGTTTTACAAGGTTTTTTGCAGCATTTTTGACGATTTTACAGAAAATCACGAAATTTCCGAAAATTTATGGGAAAGCCGTGGGGCAAAGCGGCAAATATGACTAATTTATGGAAAAAGGCTTTACAAACGGAAAAATATGTGTTAGAATGAGTATGCCAAAGTAAAAGTGACGGTACACTTGTATTTTTGTCAATAATGATAAAAATACAGGCTCTGTATGTAAAAATTGATTTTGTTTGGCGACAATTCGGAGCCGGGTATTTTTTTGTGCGTCGGCCGAGGTCGGCGCATTTTTTATATATTCATTTTTAGGGGGAAAAGAAAATGAAGAAAATCGGCATATTTTTATCTGTTGCGGCTTTGATTTGCCTGCTTGCAATTGGCGTTTCGGCAAAAAGCGTAAGAGAAAGCGGCACCTGCGGCGATAATCTGACATGGACGCTGTACGACGACGGCTCTCTTGTCATAAGCGGAACGGGAGCGATGAATAACTACAGTTGGACATCTAAAAACGGCAAACAAATTACCACCGCTCCGTGGGGCGATTATGCGTCAAATATACTCACCGTTACGATAGAAGACGGCGTGACGAGCATTGGCGATTATGCGTTTTACTATTGCACCGCTCTTACGAGCGTGACGATACCCGACAGCGTGACCAGCATTGGCGATGTGGTGTTTTGCGGCTGCACAAGCCTTGCGAGCGTGACGATCGGAGACGGCGTGACGAGCATTGGCAATCAGGCGTTTTCCGATTGCAGAAGCCTTGCGAGCGTTAATATAACCGATATTGGAGCATGGTGTGCCATTTCCTTTAACTATTCATCCTCAAATCCGCTATCTTATGCTAAAAATCTATATTTGAACGGCACACTTGTGACGGATCTTGTGATCCCCGACAGCGTGACGAGCATTGGCAATTATGCGTTTAACAATTGCACAAGCCTTGCGAGCATCACTGTCGCCGCAGGCAATACGGCGTATAAAGATATAAACGGTGTTTTGTTCAATAAAGACGGCACGACACTTATCCAATATCCTATAGGGCGGACAGACACGTCATATACTATCCCTGACAGCGTGACGAGCATTGGCAATGATGCGTTTTACAATTGCTACAACCTTACAAGCATTACAATCCCCGACAGCGTGACGAGCATTGGCGGTTCTGCGTTTTGGAATTGCACAAGCCTTACGAGCGTGACGATTGGAGACAGCGTGACGAGCATTGGCAGTTCT